>CAYLIK010000035.1:0-23265 GCA_964383565.1 uncultured Sphingomonadaceae bacterium | reverse complement strand
TCCCGGCGCGAGCGCATCGCCCGCCACCAGGTGAACGGGCTGCGCGCCCATTGCCCCAATCGAACCCATGGCAATCAGCAGATAAAAGACGGTGCAGATTGCAAGGCTGCCAATCAGACCGATCGGGATATCGCGCTGGGGGTTCCTGGTTTCCTCGGAAGCCGTCGATACGGCATCGAAACCGACATAGGCAAAGAAGATCGATGCTGCGGCACCCAGCACGCCGAGGCCGCTGCCGCTCCCTGGACCAAACCAGCCATTAGGCGTCATCGGCTCAAAGTTCGTGCCCTTGATCACCGGGATGGTGAGTGCGATAAAAAGGGTCAATGCCGTTACCTTGACGACAACGAGCACAGCGTTGACCCGCGCACTCTTGGTCGTGCCAGTCACCAGCAGCCAGGCCACCAGCAGGGCCATCGTAACCGCAGGCAGGTTCACGACGCCGGTCGAAAAGTCCGGGGTTGGAATTCCGCCGGGGAATGACCACCCCGGCCCGCTTGACATCCATACCGGCAACTCGAAGCCTGTTACGCTTTTCATCAGCCCCATGAAATATCCTGACCACCCCACGGATACAGCACTCGCGGCAACCGCATATTCGAGGATCAGCGCCCATCCCACCATCCATGCCAATAATTCACCAACGACTGCATAAGTATAGGTGTACGCCGATCCCGATACCGGGATCATCGAGGCCAGTTCCGCATAGCAAAGCGCAGTTACCACACAAACCGCGCCTGCGATCACGAAGCTCCACATCATCCCCGGTCCCGCTTTCTGTGCGGCGGCGGCTGTCAGCACGAATATCCCCGTGCCGATAATCGCCCCCACTCCCAGCATGGTGAGCTGAAGAGGGCCGAGCGACCGCACGAGCGGTTTGCGCCTGGCGCCTTCCAAAATCGCGTCGATTGGCTTTACGCGCCCGAAGATCATGCGAAATTCCCCCTTGAACCGAACCGAGTTTTTCTTGGAAAACCTTTCAAGCGTGTTTGCCATCGACCACGACCGCCAACCCGCCGCCTATTGGCACACCGATCAGCCTTGGCAGTATTTGCGGAATGATGCGTCGAAGACTTCGGCGCGCAAACTGCAATGTCCGCCATCGCGGATATCATGCGACCTGCGGCAGTTTATCGAGATATTTGTCCAGCGTGATTGGATAATCCCGCACACGAACTCCCGTTGCATTATAGACAGCGTTGGCGATGGCAGCGCCGACACCGCACAAGCCGAGTTCGCCCACGCCTTTTGCTTTCATAGGCGAGGATTTGTCGTCGGGATAATCGAGGAAGATCACTTCCTGCTCCGGAATATCCCCGTGAACCGGCACTTCGTAGCTGGCCAGATCGTGATTGACGAAGAAGCCGAACCTCTTGTCTACTGCCAGCTCCTCCATGAGCGCCGCACCGACGCCCATTGTCATCGCGCCGATTATCTGGCTCCGTGCGGCCTTGGGATTGATGATGCGGCCTGCATCACACACCGCCAGCATCCGGCGCATCCGTGTCTCCCCGGTGTAGATGTCTACTGCAACCTCGGCGAAATGGCTTGCGAAGGTCGATTGCTGATACGTCTTGTCAAGCACGCCGCCCTCTATGCTGTCCTCGGCGACAAGCGGCTCCGTCGCAACGGCCTGGGCAAGCGGAACAGAGCGATTGCCGACACTGACCTTGCCATCTGCAAAGGTCGCCTCCGCGGGATTGAAGCCGAGCCGCTCAGCCACCGCTTTGCGCAATTTAACGCATGCTGCATAAAGGCCCGAGGTTGAACTGTTGGCACCCAGCTGGCCGCCAGAACCGCAGCCCACCATTGGAAAATCGCTGTCCCCGAGATTGATCGTAACCTTGTCCAGGCTGACGCCCATCATCTCGGCCGCAGTCTGGGCAAGGATGGTATAGCTTCCGGTGCCGACGTCAGTCATGTTGGTCTCGACCGTCAACCTGCCGCTCTTTTCGAGACACACGCGCGCGCCTGCCTTCACCAGGAAGCTGTTGCGAAAACCGGCCGCCACTCCCATGCCGATCAACCAACGCCCCTCGCGCACCTGGCCAGGCTTGGGATTGCGTTTGGACCACCCGAAGCGCTCGCTGCCGACGCGCAAGCATTCAACCAAATGTCGTTCCGAAAAGGCGCGCTGCGGATTTTGCGGATCGACCTGAGTATCATTGAGAATGCGCAACTCGACGGGATCTATTCCGAGCTTCTCGGCAAGCTCGTCCATCGCGATTTCCAAAGCCATCATACCCGATGCCTCGCCGGGCGCTCGCATCGCGTTGCCTTCAGGCAAATCCAATACAGCCAGTTTCATATAGGTTTCGCGATTTGGCGCGGCGTAAAGCAGCTTGGTTTGATCGACTGCCGTTTCCGACGAGCCGCCAGGCTGATTTCCGCAGATCGAAAAATGCGAAATGGCGGTCAGCCTTCCGTCGCGCGTCGCGCCGAGCCGTACCCGCTGGATAGTCGCCGGCCGATGCGTGGTGTTGTTGATCACGAACGGCCTGGCCAGAGCGACCTTCACTGGCCTCCCGATTGCCTTTGCACCAAGCGCGGCGAGGACGACATCAGCGCGGATGAACAACTTGCCGCCGAAACCGCCGCCAATATAGGGCGAGTGGATACGTATATTTTGGGGCGGAATCGACAGCGCCGTCGCAAGACTGAGCTTGCCAAGAAAGAGATTTTGCAGCGAACCCCAAACGGTGAGCTTGTCGCCATCCCACGCCGCGATGGAGGCGTGCGGCTCCATCATCGCGTGGCTCTCGTCCGGCGTTGTGTATGTCTGGTCGATCTTGACCAGTGCCGCCGCGAAGACACTCTCAAAATTGCCGACCGTCTCTATCGGCGGTTTGGTTTTATCAGTATTGGGCGCCAGCGGCGCTGAGGCCGACTCCCGCGCGAGATCGAATTTACCCGGCGCCCGGACATATTCTGTTCGAACGAGCGCCGCCGCAGCGCGTGCCTGCTCAAAAGTTTCTGCGATGACAAGCGCGATTGCCTGATGATAATGCGCGATCTGGGCACCGCCAAAAAGATGCGCGAAGTTCAGCCAGCCGAGCGGCAACGGCGTCGAATAATCGAGCGTCGTCAACACCGCGATCACGCCGGGTGCGGCCTTGGCGTCAACGATGTCCATATGCGCGATCCGGCCCTTGGCGATTGCCGAGCCGACCACAAACCCATAGGCCGGGGCAGGAACGATCTCCTGATGCTCATAGGCATAGGGCGCGGCGCCGGTCGTCTTGTATTTGCCTTCTATTCGCGACGTCGCGCGACCAACTACCTTCAGCTTATCAATAGGGTTCGCGCCGGCAGGAGTGTCGAACTTCATCGCTTCACTCCGCCTTCGCTTCAGCAATGACGCCGGCGAGAATGCGTTCGGCCAGCGCCAGCTTGAACTGATTGTCGTGGGTGGGCCGGGCATCGACATATGTCCGCGCCGCGACGGCGCGCGCACCCTGTGGCATCAAGCCCTCCGCCGCCTCCACGCGCCATGGTTTAGGGGCCACCCCACCAAAAGCGACCCGGCCGGATCCATCCTGCTGAATCACCGCCGCAACTGAAACGAGAGCGAAAGCGTAAGAGGCGCGGTCCCGAACCTTGTGATAAAAATGCTTGCCTCCCAACGGAGGCGGCAAGGTCACCGCCGTGATAAGTTCACCGCGCTGCAGATTGGTTTCTATGTGGGGGGTGTCGCCCCATAACCGATGGAAATCTGCAATCGGGATAGTACGGTGTTTTCCGTCCGGATCGACCGTCTCGATGCGGGCATCGAGCAGCCGCAGCGCAACCGCCATGTCCCCCGGATAAGTAGCGATACAGGCGTCGGAGACACCAATTACGCCCAATTGCCGCGAATAGCCCCCGATTGCTGCACATCCCGAACCGGGCCTGATTTTGTTGCATGTCTGGTTGGTGTCGTAAAAATATGGGCAGCGCGTGCGCTGGAGCAGGTTACCCCCAATAGTCGCCTTGTTGCGCAGTTGCCCCGAAGCGCCGGCAGCAATTGCGCGGGCGAGCACCCCATAGTCCCGCCGGACACGCGGGTTGGACGCCAGGGCCGTATTGCTGACCAACGCCCCGATCTTGAGACCGCCTTCGGATGTCCTTTCAACGCGATCGAGTTCCAAATCCTGCAAATCGATGAGATGGCTCGGCGCTTCAATCTGAAGCTTCATCAGATCAAGCAGATTGGTGCCTCCAGCCAGAAACTTGGCATTGGGCGTGCGCGCGATGATTGTCGCCGCCTCCGCTGGGCTTTTTGCACGCTCGTAAGTGAAAGCTTTCATGCTTTCCTCCCCGCAGCTTGCATCATCGCTTCCACAATGTTGGGATAAGCGCCACAGCGACAGATATTGCCGCTCATGCGTTCACGCAGTTCGATGCCGGTAAGCTCTGCCGGCCGAGTTATATCGGCCTGAACATGGCTTGGCACCCCGCGCTTGATCTCTGCCAGCACCCCGATCGCCGAACAGATCTGACCGGGCGTGCAATAGCCGCATTGATATCCATCCCGCTCAATGAAGGCAGACTGCATGGGATGAAGGTCGTCAGGCGTACCGATGCCCTCGATCGTTGTGATCGCATCGCCCTGATGCTGCACTGCCAGGCTGAGACAGCTATTGATGCGCTCCCCGTTCACAAGGACGGTGCAGGCTCCGCACTGGCCATGGTCGCACCCTTTCTTGGTGCCGATCAGCTTCAGATGCTCGCGCAAGTAGTCAAGCAAGGTCGTGCGCGTATCGAGTTCCAGCTCACGGTGGCGTCCATTCACTTCCATGGAAACGGTCGCCATGGCGGGCTTCGGCTGCGTATGTGCTACTGGCGCTTCACTGGCCCCAGCGGCGCTCGTCAAGGCGGCCGATGCTGCGCCGCCAATCAGTACGCCCCGCCGGGAAATTTCCAGATCATTTCGGGCAATAGTCACATCACTGTCCCTCAAGCCGTGCCGGACTTATTTTCTCCGAGCGCGCTGCGGCGGTGATCGCATCCCGCGCACGTTTGCGGATATAATGTTGGAGCGCCTCGATCTCGGCATCGCTGACCTCCGCGAAGCGGGGCATGCCACGGGACACCAGCACGCCGTCATGCAACACCGCCTTGAATGTTTCCCGGTCCATGGGCGCCTGTGAACGCGATAAATCAGGGGCCATCATGCCAAAGCCGTGGCAGCTTGCGCAGCGCTGTTCAAAAACTTGCGCACCCGTCTTCGCCTTGGCGGAATCAAGCTTGAACTCGGGGTCATCCTGATAGGGCAAGACGGTAGTCTCAATCGGCGGAAGCTTGGCCTTTGCCCCCAGCGCAAATGTAAGCACACGCCACTTCTGCGTGGCATAATTCCATTCCGTCGGAGCGAATGGCCCAGTGCGGGAGCCAGCGATCACGGTGATATATTGCCGGCCCTTGGCCAGATAGGTGATCGGCTGGGTCGGCACGGCCGTCTGCGCATCGAAAGACCAAAGCGGCTTGCCGCTGTCGGCGGCCAGGATCTTGAATTGGCCGGTGTTGCGCCCCTGCAGCAACAGATTGCCCGCTGTCGTCGCGGTGGCACCGCCGCCGAAGGGGCCGACCATCGCCTCCCGCCAGACTTCCTTCTGCGTCACAGGATTCCAGGCGATCAACGCTCCCGAGGGCGCGCGCGGCTTGAGCTCTTCAGGCGCAGGGCCAAGGCCAGTGTTTAGCCGCTGACCATCCAGGAATTTCCAGTCCTTGAGCGAAGGCGGATCTACATAGACCATCCCGATATCCATCGACGGAATATAGGCCAACCCGGTCTTGGGACTGAATGACATCCCGGCGATGCCGTGCGCACCAAAGGCGGATGGATAGACGATCGCAGGCCTTCCATCCGGATAACGCGCCTCGGGTATCTCGATCGGCCTGCCGGTCCGCTTGTCGATGCCCTTGGCCCAATTGACCGGGACATAGTTCTCAGCCGAGATCAGTTTGCCCGTCTCACGATCAATCACATAAAAGAAGCCATTCTTGGGAGCCTGTAGCAATACCGACCGCTGCTTGCCGTCGATGATCAAGTCGGCCTGCTCAATATCGTGCGTGGCGTTATAATCCCAGGTCTCGCCGGGATTGGACTGGTAATGCCAGACATATTCGCCCGTATCGGCATCAAGCGCGACAATCGAGCAAAGGAATAGATTATCGCCCCCGCCGGGGCTGCGGATCTTCTGGTTCCAGGGAATCCCATTACCGATTCCAATATAGATCCGGTTATACTTGGGGTCATACGACATCGCGTTCCATACGGTGCCACCGCCGCCAAACTTCCACCATTCACCGGTCCATGTCTTCGCCGCCATTTCCATGGCCTTGTTCTCGAAGCCCTTCGCCGGATCGCCGGGCACCGTGTAAAAGCGCCACACCTGCTTACCAGTCTTTTGATCGAACGCAGTCACATAGCCACGCACAGGCGCAAAATCGGCGCCGCCATGGCCGATGATCACCTTGTCTTTGAACACCCAGGGAGCGCCGGTGATGTAACGACCATCATCCTTCTCGACCGTCACCACACTCCACGCAACTCTGCCCGTTTTGGTATCAAGCGCGATCAGCCGGCCGTCCATCGTGCCGACGAACACTTGGCCGTTAGCGTAGGCTATGCCGCGACTGCCCCAGCCACCTCGAAGCCGCTCCCCGGCGACATCGCCTACTCCCGGATCATATTTCCACAGTAACTGGCCGGTGGCGGCATCCATGGCGTGGACGACCGCTTGGCCGGCCGCAAAATAGAGCGTGCCGTCCACCGCGATCGGCGTGGTTCTGCTGACGCCGCCGACATCGATATCATAATACCAGGCGAGACCCAGTTGGCCGACATTTCGCTCGTTGACCTGAGCGAGCGGGCTGTAACGCGTATCGTTCTGATTGCCGCCATATGCAGCCCAATCCCGGCCCTCGGCCGTGACAGATATAGGCGAAGCGCCCGGGGCAAGAACGGCAAGAGACGTAGCACTCGCAGCCAACACTGCGTAACCAAGCCCCTTGACCATCATCGCTTTCCGCCGCGCATTATAAGCAAGCCCGCATTTTTTGGGGATAAAGGATTTGTGACGATTTTTGTATGGAAGCGGCGGACAACTTTCCACACCGATGAGCTTTGCTAAAACCCGAATAGGCTATGTAAAATCACGCCCCCTCCATCGAATTTCGGGTCATCCATGGCGATGCGATTGACGTTCCATCGGATAGGACAACTGGTGGTTACAGCGGCTGGCCAATGCGCCGCGCAAAGTCAAATGGGCCTTTTGCGGCAAGACGCTGGGCAAGAGCGTGGCGATGAACCTCCGAAGGGCCATCGTAAATTCGGAAGGGCCGGATATCGCGATAGATGCGCTCAACCACTGTATCCTTTGTGATACCAATCGATCCCAATATCTGTAGGCAGCGATCCACCACTCTCGCCAATATTTCAGAGCATAACACCTTGGTCATGCTCGTCTCGTTGCGCGCATAATCATGTTGATCCAGCAACCAAGCGGCATGCCAAATCGCAAGCCGGCACACATGGAGGTCCATTTCGTTGTCGGCCAACATGAAGCCAACGCCCTGATGCTCGATAAGCGTCTTGCCGAACGAATGTCGCTTTCCGGCATGCTCGACGGCGATCGCGTGGCAGCGCACAGCCTGCCCAAGCCAGCGCATGCAGTGCGTCAGGCGCGCCGGTCCTAATCGCACTTGCGCGTTGCGGAAACCCTGCCCAACCTGGCCAAGTATACCCTCATGGGGGACGAACAACCGGTCGAATGTGACTTCGGCATGAGCACCTGGCGTGGCGGAATCGATGGTGTGCAGCATCCGGTCGATCCGAAAGGCCGGATCGGCGGCGTCAGTTAGAAACATGGTGGCGCCGATGTCGTGGCCGGAACGATCGAACGTGCGCGCCATGACAATGTTGAGCGCCGCGCCGATGGCGCCGCTTATCATGTACTTACGTCCCGAAATCTCATAGCCGCCTTCAACTTCGCGGGCGGCGGTCTGCAGTAGCGAGGGATCAGACCCTGCACCGTCGGTAGCCGTCTCGGTCATCGAAAACACTGTGCGGATTTCACCGGATACAATCCCGGGCAGCCAGCGCGCCTTCTGTTTTGGCGTGCCGACCTGGTTCAGCAGGTTCACATTGCCCTCGTCCGGCGCCTGGATATTTAAGGCGAGCCCCCCTAGCGGTGACCAACTCGCCGCTTCGAAGATTACAGCCATGCCGCGGTGGTCGAGCCCCAGCCCTCCATATTCCTTGGGCGCGTGCGGCGAAAGCAGGCCCTCCGCCTTGGCAAGGGCGACCATTTCTTCCCGCAGCGAATCCTGCACTTCATAAAAATCGTTGCGTGGGTCATTTTCGAGCGGGACTATCTTCTCATTGATGAAAGCAAGCACCCGCTCGCGCAATGCCAGCAGTTCAGGGCCAAGCTGAAAATCGATCATACCGCATCTTTCTTGTTTAGAATGTTGAATGCCGCGTCCAACAGGAATGGCACCGAAGTGGCGAATTTCTCCCACATTGGATCGTCGCGCTTGCCATTGCGATGAAGCTTGAGATTGAGCCCGGCGATGGCGCAGAAACGAAAGTGCGCGAAGGCCTGATACCAAGCGCTGTCGCTGAGCGCTGGCCCACCCGCCTCGCCATAAGCGCGCAGCAGATCCTGCTTCGGCGCCATCGTAACCGGCCGCCAACTTGGGTGCCAGCACTCGGCGTCCGCCATCATCAGATACCAGCCAACATCAATGCCCTGCGGGCCGATCGCAGCGAGATCCCAGTCGATGATCCCGGCTATCCGGCCCTCGTGAAAAAGGATGTTGCCGGGCTGGAAATCGCCGTGGACAAGACCAACCGGTTCGTCCGACGGCATCGCATCGCGCAAGGCATCTCCCAAGGCGTGGAGAAGCCGCTGCCATTCCGCATCTTCGCTGTGCCGCACGAGGGACGCCCAGCGGTCCAGTTCGACAAGTAGCGTCGTCGGAGCTTCCCATCCCGCGAGTACGATATCGTGCCGCACCTGATGGATCTGAGCCAAAGCCTTGGCGCCTGCGATCCATAGATCGGCCAAGGCAAGCCTGCCGTCCATGAAGGATGGATCAGGTTCCCAGATGATCAGCGACCGACCTGGAAGCCGGCTCATCACTATGAAAGGTGCGCCCAGTTCGCCCTCGTCCGCCGAAGCCCAACATATGTCCGGAACTGCGAGGCCTTGTGAATAAAGCGCCTTCAGCAGCGGGGCTTGGCGGAAGATGTCGGCGCTACCCCTCCGGGGAACGCCGGGTGGCCCCATCTTCAGAATGTAGCGGCTGGTTTCACCAGACTGATCCCGGAGATCGAGCCCGAACGTATGGCCGGCGTGGCCGTCAGCCATCCGATCCAGGCTTTCAACCCGTTGGCCGCCGAAAGCGGGACTCTTGAATAAACGCGTCACTCTGGCCAGCAGAGATTCCGATGTCTCGGTCATGCGGACCTACCCCTCACTTTGCGGAAACTGCCGATTGAATTTCTTCCGCGAAGCCACGGAAGGTCGCAAAGGCTTCAAGGTCGGCGCGGCGCGAACGCAGCTGGTTGACGCTCGCCGATGGGTCCGGATATCCGATCGCCATACCGGCGAAGAGTATCTGATCGTCCGCAAGGTCCAGAAACCGGCCTAGCGTTTCGGGCCAGAAGCTCCAGCTTTCCTGTGCGCAGCTTCCAAGACCCTTCTCGACCGCCAGTAACATGATCGTTTGCATCATGATGCCGAGGTCCGCCCACTGTGCGGTGCCAAAGCTGCGATGCGTACTGAAGAACAATCCGACTGGCGCGCCAAAGAACTGGAAATTGGAATTCAGATGCTGAAGGCGAGCGACCTTGTCTTCCCGAGCGATGCCCAGCAGCGCGTACATCTCTTCGCCGACTTCATAGCGATATGTGCGATGCGGTTCCCAAAGGCAGGGCGGGTAGACTTGATATTGTGGCTCTTCAGGGAGCCCACTGACAACCCTTTCGGCCATCACCGCCTTGAGTTTCCCGAGTTCGTCGCCAGCAAGCACATCGATGCGCCAAGGTTGCACGTTACCGCCCGACGGGGACTGCCGCGCATCCTCCAGAATGGAACGGATGACTGTCTCCGGCACAGGTTGGCGCAGGAAGGCGCGCACGGACATACGTTGCTGCACCGCATCCCGGATGCCAAGCGGGCTCCCCTCCATGACAATATCTCTCTGCTAGCTCGATGATGCCCGCATTCGAACCAGCGCCGCCCGGCCCCAATGCGTGCATCGTTCCGGGCGGCGCAGATTTTTCAGCGACCAACCTTATTCCGGTCAGGTCCTATGCAGCCTTGCGCTTGAACAATGCCAACGCAATTCCTCCAATCAGGCCAGCGAAACTGAGCCACCCAATGATGTCCCCAGTTCTATTGTAGAGCGTTCTGCTGCCCTTTGATGGCACGTCCGCATACATAATATGACGTTCCGGCCCGGTCGTATCCTGAGTTGCCAGCACATTGCCTAAACGGTCGAATGCGGCTGATTGACTGTGATAAGCGATGCGGATCAGCGCATAGCCGTTTTCAATCGCGCGAAGCCTGGCGGCTTTCAGCGTGTGCATGCGCCCGACCTGTGGCCAATCGAACCCCGGAATGATCATGATGTCCGAATTCACACGGTTGAGGGCCGGAAAATCACCGTCAAAGCAAATAACGCTGGAAAGCCGGCCAAAAGGCGTCTGCGCCACCGGCACCGGGGACATTCGTGGCTCAATCGGCTCCAGCACCGGAACCGGATAGTTTTTATCATACGCCCACAGCTCATTGCCGTCCGGACCAATGAGATAGGTCTGATTTCGCGCGAATGGCTGGCCGACCGCTACATTCACGTAGATTTTCTCTTCCCGGGCGACCTGTCCGACCTTGGCCAGCAACGCGGGTACTTCCGCACTGCTTTGAACAGCTGCCGCCGTCTCCGACCAGATGACGACCTTCGCGCCGGCACGGGCGGCTTCGCGGGTTCCCGCAAGCAGATCGTTGTAAACGATGCCATAGGCGGCGCGCGCGGTCGCCGGATCGGTTCGTTCGAGCTCTTCCTTGCTTCCGAACAGGCCGGTGGCCGCCTTTATCACGTTTGGATCTACAGCGGCATCAAGCTTCGCCGGTCGCCCCTCGATCATGGCGCGCGCCGTCTCCTGTGCGTGCATGCTCGGCGTGATGCCGGCCATCCGCACATAGTCTTTTGCCGGTGTCGAGAAAGCCAGCCGCGCAGCCCCGCCGAACAGCGTCACGAGCAATATGGCGCCATAAATCATCGCGGCTTTGCGCACGCGGGGGCTGGCCGGCCCCTCCCAGACCAGATTTACGGTGGTAGCAAGCCAGTTGATCAGGAAGCCAATACTGTAAGGGCCGGCGACCGAAACCAACTGTAACAGCGGAAGATTTTCGGTCTGACTGATCGCGCGCAGCCCGGACGCCGTACCGAGCGGACTGAACGAACCCATGATCCATTCCACGGATGCAAAGGCCGCAGGGAAGATGAAGAGCCTGCCGGCCATGCCCAACCGGGACGCAAGGAAGCGGTCGGCAAAGAAAGGCAGAGCGAAGATGGTGCCGTAGACCGTGCTGATCAGCCACGAAAGCTGTATCGGAACGCCCAGTTGGAATCCCCAATATGCGGAGCTGAACACGGAGACCAGCCATGTGAGTCCGAGGCCCACGAGGGTGCTGGAATCGCGGAGGAAGCGCAGAAGGAAGATGGGCGCTATCCATGCAGCAAGAGCAATGTCCCATCGTCCGCCAACAGCAAGCAGTGAGGTGACGGCACCGATTGCGAGGCACCCCCACCTGAAGGACGCGCTGCCGGGTCTCGAAAAAGCGAAAAAAGCGCCGTGATCGCTCGACGGCGCTGCACTTGCGGCCATAGCTATGTCCTTCCAGTTGCTTTCAAGCATATTCTGCGTCCGACGGCCGCGAGGCGACCGTCATTCGGCATCAAAATCATTCCCCGCTCGGCGTTAGCAGTCCACCCTGAGCAAGATCGTTTCCGGCGGCCTCTGTTCACTGGGCGCATGCGAAGGAACTTGCGGCGTTGGAGTCGCCCGTACCTTTATACTGCGGCCAGCGTGGGAAGAGGCACAATGGGCGCGTGCGGCCAGGCACGCCGGCGAGATCGGCAACGATTTCGCGCTCGCCGGGATCAACATCACGTTCCACCCAGTTTTCGAGCGCCGTCAGTTGATCCCAGCTTGCGAGGAACACCGCACTACGCCCATGGCCATAGCCTGGGACCTCATAATAGCGGAGCATTCGACCGAGCTTTTCATCGCCCAAACGCTGACGGAGCATTTCATAATACGCAGCCGTAGCTTTAGGGCTAATCATCTGGTCGTCGCTGCCCTGAAGCATGAGCAACTTGCCGCCGCGCCGGGCGAAGCCACTCATGTCGAGATCCAGATCATCAAGCTTCGAGAGTTCTTCTAGTCGAGGCCCAAGCGCGCCGGGATTGGCGAAGTCGAAACTGAGCGTGTCGTAACTCAGGTCTCTGGCAAAAATATGATGCATATATTGATCGACCATCCAGAAAAGGATGGGCACGCCCGGATGATATTCAGCAGCGGGTGTCAGTTTGGCTGAAGGCTGCACGGATCCCCAACCAAAAGCAGACATGCCGGGCGACGCCGTCTCGGCTGTCAGAATCGTAAACCCTGGGAATTCGGTTTCGCCTGACTTCATCGTAACAGGGAGACGAATCGGCGCATCCATTTTACGGATGGCCGTTATTTGCGCGTCGGAAAGACAGCTGAATCCCGCTACGCCGTCCTTACAGCGCAAGGGAACCCTAGCAAATGTGGCTGTTGCCGGATCGAATACCGCACGGCAACCATAGCGATTGCTGATCAAGCCGTCATGGACGCCATCGAGACCATCGCAACGCTCAAGCGCGGCGCGATACAGAAGCTCCCGATGCTCCGGGGGCAGAAATGCGCCAGGTGCGGCCAGTGCCTGATTGCCAGCAAGCATCCCAAGGATAGTGACTGTACCGCTGCGTGCCGGATAGAGCGAAACAGCTCCGTCCCAATCCTTCGGCCAACGCGCAGTTGCCGCCAGTGCTTCGCCTCCGCCACGCGAGCCACCCATGAAATAGGAGCGCGCCGGCCGTGCTCCATAGGCACGTTCGATAATAACCATAGCGGCGTCGCGGGTTTTCTTCAGCGCGTCACCAACATAGTTGCGATAAGATTCCTCATTACGCGCAAAAGACGCACCCGGCGTCTGGTGGCCGCTGTCGGAACCGAAGGTTGCATATCCCCGCGCAAGCGGCGGTACAGCTTTTTGACCGATCGGGAGATTTCCAGCGACGTTGGGGATTACGCCATTATAGCCGCCACCGCCGAACATGAGCGCTTTGCCGTTCCATTTGACTGGCAAAGCGACATTGAATTCGATGTTGGGCGCGGTTTTGTCTGCAGGCGAGATTTGGCCAGCTACCAGACAATGCTCCGGCGCGACCCCGCTGGCTGATACGAGTTTCGCTGCCGTTACGCTTGCACCATTGGTGGGCAGACCAATCCTGCCCACCTTGATGCTGAGTTCAGACAGCGCCGAACATGTTTCGGCAGTCAACGGTGCAGGCTTTGCCTGCACCGTCGTAGCTAATGACCCGAACGCGACGAGCCAGACAATATGGGACAATCCGGAGAGTTTCACAGATATTCTCCTCACCACTCGGCGCGAAGTCCGAGAGCACACGGAAGCGACTTCACAAGTGATTACTAAAATGAAGCCCCAATGCGTATGCCCAACTCACGCGGAGCACCATAATTGTCCACGACCATCGAGGCGGTCAAAATGTCACTTGCCCGGTTCACAAGCACTCGCTTGTTCGTCAGGTTCTGCGCGTAAAAGGAAACCTCCAGTCCGCTATCGGTCTGCACGCCAACACGCGCATTCAACAGTCCGAACCCATTACGCGAATAGGCGAATCCATCCTTAACCGTTCTCGCGTCGTCGAAGTAAACTTTAGACTGATAGCGATAGTCGGCATGAAGAACGAGATCGAGGTTATCGTTGATCGGGGCGCTGATATCGCCGGATACATATGCCTCGACCTTTGGCGCATTGGTAAACTGTCGCCCTGCGTAGCTAACCAACGGCGCGCCACCCCCGATACCGCCAGGAGGCGATGAGTCGAATTTTGTGTAGTGGGCATCGTTGTACGCGCCGCCGGCACGGAGGCTAAGCCAGGTAGCAGGTCGCGCTATGACTTCTAATTCAGCGCCATCAATAACCGCTTTACCTGCGTTGGTGATAACGAAACCATCTGTTCCGAGAAACTGCGATATTTGCAGATTACCATAATCCATATGGTATCCTGTAATATTCACCGTAAGCTTGCGGTCCAGGAACTGCGTGCGCAATCCCGCTTCATAATTCGTTACTTTTTCTGCATCGAAATAAATGCCGTCGACGGTTGTCCGCTTGGTAATATCGGGATTCCAGCCTCCGGCCTTAAATCCGCGGCTTACGGTCACATAGACATTGACGTCTTCGGAAAAATTATACTTGATGCTCGCGGTTGGCGAAAGATCGCTATCTGTAAACTTGTCGAACGAACGCGGGACATCCGGATAACCGGTGGGCGCGAAGCCTTTCTGTTCGAAGTCCAGTTTCTTCGTTTCGGTTGTGTACCGCAACCCGGCCGTAAATGTCAGCTGATCGGTGATCTTATAATCAGCATTGGCGAAAGCGGCATATGAGTCGGTGTCAATCCGCACTTTATCGAAGAACACATCTGTCAGACCAAAAATATCGAAAGGCCTGTCAGCCTTTACTACTTGGTTGAAGTAATAAAGGCCAAATACATAGTTAAACGGCCCCGTTGAATTTGAAACGAGACGCAGTTCCTGGCTGATCTGACGAGCCTTATCAGACCAGCGATGCGAAACGGTGCCAAATATCGGCGCCACTACATAAAAATCATCATCCGTAACGGAATAGGTTTTGAGCGTGCGCCAAGCCGATATCGAGCTGATATCGCCGATGCCTATGTCATATGAAGCCGTCAAAGACGCGCCGCCGCCTTCAGCCGTTCGGACAGACTTGATATTGGAAGCGACGGTATCGATTCCCGGGACCACCGCCGGGCCGCTCACTGGCTCCTGCTGGGGCGCATTGCCTTTATCATTGAAATAATCGCCGCGCAGATCGACGGTCCAGCCGCCAGGTGTGAACCGCAACTGACCGCGCACGCCGTATGCGTCGGTGTTGCCATATTCCTCGCCGGTGTTGACGTCCTTCTGATAGCCGTCCTGAACACGCTTATAAGCTGAAATCTTTGCGCCTAAAGTATCCGCGACGAGCGGCCCCGCAGCGTAAGCCGCCACTTGAACCAGCTGGCGGCTGCCAAAGCGGACAAAGCCTTTTCCTGTCCACGAATCTCCGGGACTGACTGTTGTCAAGTTAAACGCGCCTGCGGTGGTATTTTTGCCGTACAGCGTACCCTGAGGCCCACGAAGAACCTCGACCCGCTCGATATCAACGAGATCCTGGTCGTTGCCGGCGGGGCGGCCTTGATAGATCCCGTCAACGTAAAGCGCCGCACCAGCTTCGAATCCCGCGTTGCGCGTGTTCGAACTAATTCCTCGAATAGTGATCGAGCCAGCGTTCGGGCCTCCATTAGCCGCGATGCTGGCATTTGGCGTCGCACCATTCAAATCGGAAAGCGACGAGACGTTCATTGCCTTGATCTGAGCTTCGCCTACGACCTGAATAGACGCCGGAACATCCTGAAGGCTCTCAGTACGCTTACGCGCCGTAACGACGATATCATCCAAGGCAGCGGCGTTGGAACCTGACGCCTGCGCCTGAGCATGCACCTCAGATAGCGCCAAGATGCTGAGCGACGCACAAATGGCCGAATTAGCAAGCAATTTCCGCATATTTACCCTCCCGATTGGAACATGATGCCGGTTGATCCGGACGTTTAATAAATCGATATTAGAATGATGACCTACCGCTAGGTAGAAGTCAATAGCGGTTAATAAGCTGCCTCCACACATTGAGGCAAGCATCGGTCACATGCACATGCCACGAGTTTAACGGCGGGAGCATCGACTTGATCGATGGGCAATCACATACCGTTCAAGCGAGCATCGCGAGCAGCCTCGACTGCTCGTTCCCCATGATAGTGAGTCCCTCGTCGACTCCCATTCCCGGTTTTGCCAGCATCATGTCTGCCTGCGTTGCGACGGCAACATGCACGGACACCACAGCGGAGATTTCCGTTTCAGTGCAGCTGCCGCCGAGAAAAGCGCCAATACCCATCGCTTTGCACGCCAGCACAGCCTCGATACTATCCGCGACGCTACCGACGTCGGGCATTTTGATTTGCACGATCAGTCCCTGGCCGATCCCGGCGTCCGCGAAGGCACGGATGTCGTCCAGTGTGTTGCATTGTTCATCCACTACGATCCGAGCATTACTGCCGCGCGCAGCCAACTCTGTTGCTATCCCCGTGTATTGTTCGATTTGCGTGGCGCGATCGCCATAGTCGGCCGGACATTCAACATGCAGCCGCAGCGGCGCGACCTCCGCAGCAAGCGATGCAATGAAATCGGCTATAATCTCCGGATTCATTCCAATCTCGAGCCCAATCATACCATACACATCGAAATGCAGGATCGGGCGGTAATCGGACGCTCCGATTGCACGAACCCGGTCGGCGACATAGCGAACGAAAGCGCGGAACTCCTGTCCCCCGCGTCCAAATTTGTGGCTCGCATTGATCAGGCCGTGCGGAAGGATGTCGACCTTCTTCAGGATCATCTTGTCTATGTTCGCGACGCGCGCATCACCGCTTTGAGCATAAATTGGGACAGGTCTAGCGATGACCGGCAGGTCGTATTCCTGACAGATTACTTCCGCCATCGTTAGCCCTTGCCGATGTGCGACCAGTTTGAGCAGCGCTTGGCTAACGCCATATTCCACCGCGCGCGGCAATTGATGGCCCTTCACGGGGGCAAGGACCGTTTCACAGGCTGAGCGGAACGACGCGTCCTTCAAGCCGCGCAGCCGCGGCACCAGATGCTCGCGACAGAAGTCTTCAGCGCCCTCCGCATTAAACGGAGGATCACGCCCGCCCGCCCCCGAATATTGGACACCCATCATATCGCCCCACAGCACGGTGCGATTTGAAATTCGGAGTCCGATTCCCAAGGATTCTGCAGGGATCCGCACGGCTGGAAAACCAGGAGTGCGTGGCAAACCGCTATAGAGGAAACCATCATTAGCCGCGTCCTGGCGGATCGCTTCCTGATCATCATAGAAGAAGGCGCCTAGGCCAACCGCGAACAGGACGTCTTCAATCACCGGGCGCCTCGCTTGGTTGGGCTTAAGAACACAGCGCCGTGACCGTCCCGGAGGAGTTGGCGGGAATATTACCCAATGCTACGCTCGACACCTTCCCAGAAGGGCTTTCGCAACTCGGTCTTCAATATCTTTCCGACACCCGAAAGCGGTAGCGGCTCCTTGCGGATGTCGAATGATTTTGGACGCTTGTAATTCGCAATCAGCGGCTGGCAGTGCGCGACGAAGTCCTCGTCAGAGACTGCCGATTCCGCGCGCACGAACAGCACCGCATGGACTCTTTCGCCCCACCGATCATCGGGAACGCCGATCACCGCGCATTGGAGGACATCCTCGTGCGACAAAAGCGCGTTTTCGACTTCCGAGGAGTAAACATTCTCGCCGCCGGACACGATCATGTCCTTCACCCGGTCGACCAGATAAAGATATCCGTCCGGATCAATGTAGCCCGCATCACCTGTCTTCAGCCAACCGTCAATAATTGTCTCCGCCGTCAGTTCCGGCTGCTGCCAGTAGCCCAGCATTACATTCGGTCCGCGCACGACGACCTCGCCGACATCTCCGACTGGAAGTGTCCGCATGTCTTCATCGACAACTCGCACATCGACGCAGGGCAGCGCGCGCCCCGCAGACCGCAGCCTACCGGCGAGATGATCAGCATGGTCGAGTACGGTCGCGCCCGGCGAGAGCTCTGTTTGACCATAAGCTTGACAGAATTTGGCATTCGGCAGAGCCCGCATCGCCGTTTCGAGCAACGAGGACGAAATGGGCGAAGCGCCGTAAATGAGATTTTTAACTGAGGATACGTCTGAAGGCCTTTGCCGAAGTGCTTCGCACAGCATCCCGATCATCGTCGGCACAAGAACCAAATCAGTGATTTTGTGTTTTTCGATCGCATCGATCGTCGCGTCCGGGTCAAAACCAGGCAAGACTACGTGCGTTGCGCCGAGCATTGTAAGCCCAAAAATCTTGGCGGCGTCCGCCAAGTGGAACATTGGCGGCGTATGCAGATATACAGTGTCAGGGTCGTGCGGAAATACTGCCTGGACGAGGAAGAAATCGCTCAGCAGATTAAGATGGCTGAGCATGACTCCCTTTGATCGCCCGGTCGTCCCGCCGGTGTAGAAAATGGCCGCCAATGCATCGCCCGCGCCAGATCTGTCTTCAATAGGCCCGTTGCTGTCCACTAAATGATTGAAGGTGGCGTCATCGATCATGATGACGTGTGCACCGGCCTTTTCGAAGCGTTCGCGATGGCTTGCGAATGAGGCGCCGAGGAAAGCGATCCTTGGCTTGGCATCATTCAGAGCGTGATCGATCTCTGCCGACGCCCAGCGTGAGTTGAAGGGGACTGAGATGCATCCGGCCCAGGCGATCGCATAGAAAGCTTCGATATAGTGATCGCTGTTCAGATCAAGGATTGCGATCCTGTCGCCTTCGCCGGCGCCGAGCGCAGTCAACCCGCCGGCCAGCCGCTCGACGCGCGCAAGAAGCGTCTCCCAGTTCTGCACCCGATCCTCGCAAATCGTTGCCGCACGCTCACGATAGAGAGCCATATTGCGGCGCAAGCCTTGCGTCAGTTGCATCGATATTTTTCCCTTTGATGCTATGCGATTGCGGAGGCACTGCCCGCACCGCCGAATGCCAACCAGCCGCCGTCCACCGGAAGGACAGCGCCAGTAATATAAGTTGCCAGATCCGAGCAGAGAAATGCAACGCTGCTACCAATTTCTTCGGGTTCGCAAAGACGGCCCAGCGGAACGCGCGCGACTACCTCGGAGAGACGTTCGCCGCCTTGAGTCATGAGATCCAGCATCGGCGCCGCCACCACGCCTGGAGCGACCGCATTAACGCGAATGCCATGACGCGCGAATTCGCAAGCAAGCGTCTGCGTGAGCATGACTATGGCGGCCTTGGACACGCCATAGGCATGCGAGCCTGGAAAACCGACAAGTCCGGTAATGGAAGCAATGTTCACCATCACGCCAGCCTTGCGCGGCTTCATGTCGCCATAGACCGCGCGGCTGACGAGATATGCTCCCCGAAGATTGACGTCGATCACCCGTTGCCAATCTTCGGGCGTCAGGCGCGCGATAGAAACGAGCGGCTGAGCGATGCCGGCATTGTTGACGAGGATATCGATCGGCGCCCGCGTTCGCACGGCGGCGATCATGCTATCGACCGCCGCGCTGTCGCTGACGTCGCCAGGGGCGGCAAACGCGCCGCATCCGACTCGCGCCGCCGCCTCTTCCGCAGCATTTGGATCGATATCGTTGATCGCGACGCAAGCCCCCGCAGCCGCCAACTGCGACGCAATGGCCAAACCGATACCGCTCGCGCCCCCTGTCACAAGCGCTGTTTTTCCTGATAAATCTATGATCATGCTGGCTCGCCGCCGCCGGGCTGCTTTTGGCTTGCACCGAATATGGGCGGACGCTTTTCACGAAAAGCAGCCAGCGCTTCGTGATGATCGGGCGAAATATTGGTCATGCTTTCATAGCCAAGCCCGACGTCCATCATTGAACTTGCAAGCTGGCGAAGCGCGACGTTAATGGTCATCTTGGAATAGCGGATCGCCATTTGCGCGCCGGACGCCAGACGATCCGCGAAGGCATCGACCACCTCACCCAGCGAGGCGTCAGGCACGGCATGGTTGACGAGACCGATCCGGGCGGCCTCCGCGGCCATGATCTTGTCGCCGGTGAACAAAAACTCCTTGGCTCGCGCGAATCCGATCAGCTGAGGCCAGATAACCGCGCCGCCATCACCCGCAACCATACCAACGCTGACATGGGGATCGGAAAGATAGGTCGACTCAGCGATGAAGCTTATGTCGCATAAAAGAGCGACCGTGGCGCCAAGGCCCACAGCGGGGCCGTTGATCTTGGCAATGATCGGTTTTTCACAATCGAGCAGCCCGAAGACGATCTGCTTCGCTTCACGAACCGTAACCTCGAAGGATTCGGGATGATCCGCGGCCGACTGCTGCCAGGCAAGGTCCCCGCCCGCGCTGAACGCGCGGCCGTTTCCAGTAAGAACGATCACATCGCTGTCAGGCTCCTGCGCAAGCATGGCGATTGCTTGGGGGAATTCCGTATGAAGAGCCGCGTTGAAAGCGTTCAGTGAGGCCGGACGGTTGAAAGCAATCGTAACAACACGACCGCGCCGCGAGATTTCCAGATTTTCAAAGTCCATCACCAAGACTTTCCGCAGCCCGGAAAACCCGCTGATGACACACTTTGCAGGCCTGAAGGCATTCCACCCTCAAAGCCTGGCAACAACTTCTCGCAAAATTTTGACACTTTCACGCACACCTCTCGCCGTGGCCGTACTATTAGGTACGCGCCGCTTCGTTGACGCAACACTACCAATCGGTAGTATTTTGGCAAGGCCTAAAGCTGCCGATGTCAAATCACGTAGCGGATTGTCCAATACCCCCCCTACCGCTAGGTTGACCCTGAAGCGGGTTAGCTTTGTCGATAGAAAGCTGGGAATGGTGTCAAAATTGATCGATCAGGATTATGGGGGCCGCGCCAACGGCTTTGAAGCAAAGCGAATGGAGATTTTGCACCAGGTAGCCATCGTTTTCGCTCAAGACGGATATCATCAGACTTCGGTGAACACCTTGGCCAAACGCCTGAACGTGTCGAAGCCAGTTCTTTATTACTACGCCAAGAACAAGGACGACCTTCTCTTCCAATGCGGGGAAGTCGCCCGGAATGAGCTGAGCGAAGCGATGGAGGATACCAGTACGACCAAGATCAGCGGCATGGGAAAAGTGCGTCGCTTCTTTATCAAATATGCCGAAATCATGTGTGGCGATTTTGGACGCTGCCTCGTCCTTGTGGACCGCAACGCCCTGAGCCCCGCTACGGCGGAACAGGACAGCTACCATCGGCGCAAGATCGACAAGGCGGTTCAAAAAATGATTGCCGATGGGCAGAAGGACGGCTCGATCAAGCCTTGCGATCCCGCCATGACAGCCAGGGCTCTGTTTGGCGCCTTCAATGGAATTCCCGTCTGGTTCCATCAGGGCGGAAACCTTGACGCACGCGACGTTGCCGAAGCCTATCTTGATCTTTTCATCACCGGCATGGGGCGCGGCTGAGATTTCGCGGCGCATTGATAGGGAGCTACAACTTAGAAACTTCTCGGCGTTCGGCTCACCTGAATAGGCCTTGACTCTTTTACATCTAGATGTTTAGTCGCGACCTACCGCTCGGTAGGAGTGGTCGCGGGAGAGTGGATGTGGCGGAAACAAGATCGCCTTGGATCGATGACGAATTGGCTCTGCTACAAGACAATGTAGCGCGATTTATCGACCGCGAACTGCTGCCCGTGGCTGCAAATTGGGAACACACTCATCGAGTCGATGCGGATTCGTGGCGCAAAGCGGCCGAAGCGGGCTTCTTTTGCGCAAGCATTCCCGAGGCCTATGGCGGCTGGGGCGGCAATATGGGGCACGAGGCCATAATCCAGCAGGAGTTGGTGCGGGCCGGCTTGGGAGGCAGCTTCGCGATCTGCCAAGGCATCGATACGATCGTTGCACATTATATCTATTCATACGGCACCGAGGAGCAAAAGCAGCGCTGGCTGCCCGCTATGGCGCGCGCGGAGATGATCGGCGCAATCGCCATGACCGAGCCGGGCACGGGTTCCGATCTCCAGGCCATCCGTACCACGGCCAAGCGCGAAGGCAGTTTTTATCGCCTCAACGGATCAAAGACGTTCATCAGCAACGGCCAGAGCGCGAACCTGATCGTGGTCGTCGTTCGCACAGGAGAGGAAAAGGGCGCTGGCGGCATTTCGCTCCTGGCCGTCGAAACCGACAAGGTCGACGGCTTCCGCCGAGGGCGCAACCTCGAGAAGCTTGGTTTACATGGGCAGGACACATCCGAACTGTTCTTCGACGACGTCCTGGTTCCAGCGGAAAACATTCTGGGCGGCGAGGAGGGTCATGGCTTCGGTCAACTCATGCAGCAGCTTGAGTGGGAGCGGCTGAGCATCGTGTTGACCGGCGTGGTGAGCATGGAGCGCGCCGTAGCCCTTACCACTGAATATGTGCGGGAACGCAAGGCTTTCGGCAAATCGCTCATGGATTTCCAGAACACTCAGTTCGTTTTGGCCGACGCGAAGACGCAAGCCACGGTGGGGCGTCATTTCGTGGATTCACTGATGGCAAAATTTCTGGCCGGCGAGTTGGATGCAACCACTGCGGCAATGGGGAAATTGTGGGCCACCGAGACAGCCTTCAAGGTCATCGATTCCTGCCAGCAGCTGTTTGGCGGGTACGGCTACATGGCCGAATATCCAATCGCCAGGCTGTTCGCCGACGCGCGCGTGGCGCGGGTCTATGGCGGTGCCAGTGAAATCATGAAGTTGATTATCGCGCGCTCGCTTTGAGCGCCCCATAAATTCAAGGAGCAAATTTATGTCTACCAAAGTCAAGGTTGCGGGCGTGGGAATGATCCCGTTCGCCAAGCCGAGCCAAAGCGAAGACTGGGATGTCATGGCCGAAAAAGCCGTGAACCTGGCGCTCAAGGATGCCGGGATCGATTACAAGATGATCCAGCAGGCCTATGTCGGCTATGTCTATGGCGATTCCACGGCGGGACAGTCGGCGCTCTATCGCGTCGGCATTACCGGCATTCCGATCGTCAACGTCAATAACAACTGCTCGACCGGATC
Source organism: uncultured Sphingomonadaceae bacterium (assembly GCA_964383565.1). Taxonomy (GTDB): domain Bacteria; phylum Pseudomonadota; class Alphaproteobacteria; order Sphingomonadales; family Sphingomonadaceae; genus CANJQJ01. Next base: position 253 of record CAYLIK010000035.1, on the reverse strand, counting down.
CACCGCGCTTTATCTGGCGCGGCAGATGGTGGCGCTGGGCGCGGCTGACTGCGTTCTGGCGCTTGGCTTCGAACAGATGGTGCCAGGCGCGCTCGGCATGATCTTCAACGACCGCAAGCGCACACTGGACAAGCAGCTTAACGAGCAGATCGAAATCCAGGGATGGGACGAGCATGCGCCGATGGCGGCTCAGCAGTTCGGCGGCGGCGGCGTCGATTATCAGAACCGGTACGGCGCGAAGGACGAGACCTTC
>CAYLIK010000034.1:0-23300 GCA_964383565.1 uncultured Sphingomonadaceae bacterium | reverse complement strand
TTCGCCAAGCTGCCGCGCGCGAGCGAGGAGGAAGAGGATTTGCTCGATCTCGCCAGCCATGTGACGCGGTACAGCCGCCTGAGTTGCCAGATCCTGCTGGATGAGAGGCTTGAGAGCCTGACCGTGCGGATACCGGCGGGTGTCCGCAATATGCAGGGGCGGTAGGCTATTCGTCGTCCTTGCGTTCCGGCCACGGCATGACGAGCTTGCCGTCGGGGGCGGCAGTGAAGGTCGTCTGGCTCGGGTAGGCGAATTCGATACCCTCTTCCGCGAACCGTTCGAGAATCCGCAGATAGATGGCGCTTCGGATCAGGAAGGGATCGGCGGGCGGACCTTCCTCCACATCGAACAGCAGCTCGAAATCGAGGCTTGAGGGGCCGAAATTGGCCAGGGCGCAGCGGATGAGCTTGGCTTCGGCATGTTCGGCGATCACCCCGGCGACGATATCCGGCACGCGTTTGAGCATTTCGACCGGCGTCTGGTAGATGAGAGTAAGCGTCATCGTGAAGCGGCGGTGGTTGAACATCGAATAGTTGTTGAGCTGCTTTTCCAGCAGCTTGGCGTTGGATATGACCACCATCTCCCCGTTGGTGGAACGCAGGCGGGTGGTCTTGAGGCCGATATTTTCGACAACGCCGGTGGTCGTGTCAAAATTGATCGTGTCGCCGATCTGGAAGGGCTTGTCGAAGATCATCGCAAGCGCGGCGAACAGATCGGAGAAGATGCCCTGTGCCGCAAGGCCGATAGCGATGCCGCCGATGCCGAGGCCGGCGACGAGGCCAGTGACGTTGATGCCGAGATTGTCGAGGATCAGCACCAGCGCGATCGCGAAGAAGACGATCGACACCAGCACGCGGATCAGGCCGATCGCATTGCCGAAAGCATGCTTGTCGACGGACGCGCTCGCCCGCCGGTCGATAACGCTGAGCACGAGTTCGCGTGCCCACAATGCGGCCTGTAGCGCGGCGGCGACCGTGAACAGCGTCTGGATCGTGCGTGCGATGCCGGGGGGCGTGTCGGCATAGCCCGTCATCAGTTGCGCCGCGAGAATCACCATGAACCAGAATTTGGTCTGGGCGATCACGCGCCCGATGATGCCAGGCCAGCCGCTGCCGAGACGATCATTGCGGCAGGCGCGGACGCCGAGCGACCGCACGGTGCTCAATACGACCACGATGGCGACCGCGATCGCGACCGCGATCAGGATCTCGACGCTGTTGGTGGAGATCCAGTGAAGGCTGTCACCCCAGATTTGCTGGATATGGGCGGCCCCGCGCGGGTGCGGGACCGCGGCGGCCGTGGCATTGTCAGCTTGCATCGTTCAGGCGGCCTCGGCTCGTTCAAGGGATGCGGCCGTATCGAGAAACTCGATCAGGCCGCGTTCGTGGCTGCTCAGATATTTCGTTCGGCGGGGCAGCTTCAAGTCCTCAGGTAATCCATCGCCCTGTGTAGCGTCGATCAGCGCCGGGTGGATATAGGATTTGCGCGCGATCGCCGGGGTGTTGCCGAGCGCTTCGCAGACCGGCGCCACCAGCGCCTTGAGCGGCAGTTTGCCGCCAGCTTCTATCAGGGTCTGAAAGGCGATCACGCTCGCGCCCCATGTGCGGAAATGCTTGGCGGAGAAGGCCTCGCCCATCGTTTCGCGCAGATAGGCGTTGACGTCGGCCGATCCGACCGGATGGGCCTCGCCCGCTTCGTCCACATATTGGAAGAGATGCTGGCCCGGCAGGTCCTGACAGCGGCGGGCGAGCCTGACGAGGCGGCTGTCGGCAATGGTGAGCTGCTGGAGCTTGCCCGATTTGGCGCGGAACTGGAGCTTGATCCTGCCCGAGCCCAGCGTTGCATGGCGGCGGCGCAGGGTGGTCGCGCCGTAGCTCTTGTTGGCCTTCGCGTAACTTTCGTTGCCGACACGCACGCGGCCCAGATCGAGCAGGCGGATCACGGCGGCGATCACCGTGTCGCGATCGAGCGTGCGGCCCTGGAGATCGCTTTCCACGCGGGCGCGGAGCAGGGGGAGGGCGCGGCCGAAGGCGGCGCAGCGCTCATATTTGTCGGCGTCCTGCCCGGCGCGGAAATCGGGATGGTAGCGATATTGTTTGCGCCCACGCGCGTCGTACCCCGTCGCCTGGATATGACCCTGCGCGCTCGGGCAGAACCAGCAATCGATATAGGCTGGCGGCATGCCGACCGCGTTCAGGCGATCGATCTCGTCACGGTTGGTGATGCGCTGGCCCTTGGCGTCGAACCAGGCCCAGCCGCGTTTGAGCGGGCGGCGGGTGATCCCCGGGAGACTGTCGTCGACATAACAAAGCATGGCGGGGAGGGGGGCTGTGCTCATCATCCCGAATAACGTCACGGTTCGTCTCTTCGTTCCGGAACGCAGGCCAGGGGGCGGCGTTCACGGGGCATTCGCCAACGGAGATATGTGACCATGCCGGCAATCGAGAACTGCAAGATCCTGATCATCGCCACCGATGGCTTCGAGCAATCGGAGCTGTTCCGTCCACGCGAACGGCTGATGGATCTGGGGGCCGACGTTCTGCTGGCTTCACCTGACACCAAGCCGATTCAAGGCATGGAGCATCATGAGAAAGGCCAGACGATTACCCCCGACATGCGGCTTGAAGATGTCGATACAGAAGATTTCGACGCGCTGCTGATCCCCGGCGGCGTCGCCAATCCCGATACGCTGCGCCAAGAGGAACGCGCGGTTTCGATCGTGCGGGATTTCGCAGAGGCTGGAAAGCCTGTCGCTGCGATCTGTCACGGGCCATGGCTGCTAATCGAGGCGGATATTGTCGATGGGAAGACAGTGACGAGCTGGCCTTCGGTTCGCACTGACCTCGCCAATGCCGGCGGCAATGTCGTCGACCAGCCGGTTGCGCGCGACGGCTTCCTGATCACAAGCCGCAACCCGGACGATATCGATCAGTTCACGGCTGCCCTGATCGAAATGGTCGAATCTCGCTGAAGTCGACGCCTAATGACGGATGGTCTGGACGGCGTCGCCGAGATCATTGACCGGCTGGCCGCCAGGCGACTCGTCTGGATGCTGGCGCGCCAGCGGGAACGGGAAGAGCAAGGGAACAACAGGAATGGCGAGGCGCCAGACGATCAGGTCGATGGCACCTGAACGGGCGTGGGCGCGCGTTTCTTCGGGGTGAAGAATGGTCTCTTTGTCTTGGCCAGTTCGCTGCGCCGGACATGTTCGGTCAGCGCGATCTGCACGCCGATCAGCATGAAGATGAAGGGTTGAAACGCGATGCCGACGAACAGCGCGCCGACCAGATAGATGATCTGGCCATGCTGGAGCGCTGTTGCGAGCGGCTCGATCCATTCGTCGGCGCCCCCGACGCCGCGATAGCGCCTGCGCAGCCTTTCCATCGCGATCAGGCCGGTCGCGTGAAGCAGCAGCCATAGGAAGAGTCCGGGAAAGCCCTGTTCGCCCAGCATCTCGAAATAAGCGCTGTGATAGGCGCGGCCCTTGTCGGTCTGGACCGAGGCGGAGATCATGTCGGCGCCGCCGACATCCTGCTTCTCGCGCAAGTTGATGGCGATACGGTTCTGGCGATAGGCCTCGAATCCGCCACCCAGCGGATGATGCTGCACATAATTCCAGGTCCAGGCCCACACGGCGAGGCGGGTCGAGGCGGAGCTATCGGATTGATAGCCCTCGATGGTGTTCATCCGGTTGGAGAAGCTGCTCGGCAGCAGCGGCAGCGCCATCAGGCCGGCCACGCCGATCAGCGAGAGATAGAGCGCGCGTTTCTTGGTGGCGCGCAGCATCAGGCCGCCCAGCGCCGCGATGCAGATCAGGCCGGTGCGCGCTTCGGTGCCGATCGGGATCAGCAGGCACGCGAGGATCAGCGCGGTCGCGAAACTGCGCACGCGCCAGTCCGGGGGGAAGATGGTCCCGTAGCGGGCAAGCCAGAGGATGACCGGGATGATCGCGATCGCCACTGCCGAGATCGTGCTGCCCTCATACAGCCCGGTGTTGCTGTCGATCATCAGGTTGAGCGCGCCATAGCCGCCGCCGGACAGCACCGTCTTGATGCCGCCGGTGATGATGATCGAGGAGGCGGAGAGCACCATGTAGAGAATCAGCGCCTCGATGCGCAGCTTCGTGCGCAGGGTGAGCGGGAGGAAGATCGCGAAGACGAGCGCTTTCCATACCCAATCCCATTTCCCGGCGGCTTCCAGGGGGAAATCGGCGTTCGAGGTGGTGAAGAAAACCCAGGCCAGCAGCGCGATCATGATCCACTGACGCGGCGCAATCCGCAGTCCGCGTCTGACATCGACGATCAGCCAGCCGCCAAGCGCGAGCACGAAGCAGATCAGCGAGACCGGCAAGCTGTTCAGCAGGTAATAGGAAAGCCGCTGCGGTGAGACGATGTCGACATAGGCATAGGCCAGCACGAACAAAAACGGCCGGCGCAGGCCGAGCGCGAGCAGCGCGAACAGGAAGGCGATGAGGCCGAGGTCACGCACCGGCGTTGTTTCCGGGCTCTTCGGGGGGCAGGTCGCTATCGAGATCCTTGCGCGACAGCAGCCGCCACGCCGCCAGCAGCAGCAGGCCATGGGACAAGCCGAGCGAAAAGAGATCGATCATGAAGCCGCTTTATCGCGGGGCAATTGATGCGACGTTAAACATCGTCGTGGCATGGGCGTTTTCATGCGGATCTTGCACATCCTGGATCACAGCCTGCCGCTCCACAGCGGCTACACCTTCCGCACGCGTGCGATCCTGAAGGCGCAGGCGGCGCGGGGATGGTCAGTCGCGGGTGTGACGGGGCCGCGGTACAATGGCGAGGCGCCCGATCCCGAGACGGTCGACGAACTCACCTTTTTCCGCACTGGCAAGCCCCGGCCGGCACCTTCGCCGCTGTCGGATTGGCGCGAGGTCCGGGCGCTGGCGGCGCGGCTGGATAAGGCGATCGGCGACTGGCGGCCCGATATCCTCCATGCCCATTCGCCTGCGTTGAACGGGCTGGCGGCGCTCGGCGTCGCGCGGCGGCGTGGCTTGCCGCTGATCTACGAGATTCGCGCTTTCTGGGAGGATGCGGCGGTCGGCAACGGCACGGGGCGCGAGGGGAGTGTGCGCTATTGGCTGATCCGGGCGCTCGAGACCCATGTTGCGCGCAAGGCCGATGCTGTCGCCGTAATCTGCGAGGGGCTGCGCGCCGATCTGATCGCGCGCGGGATCGATGGCGGCAAGGTGATGGTCTCGCCCAACGGAGTCGATCTCGACCTGTTCGGCGATCCGCCGCCGCCCGACCGGGAACTGGGTGAACGGCTGGGGCTTACGGGCAAGGATGTCGTCGGGTTCATCGGCTCCTTTTACGATTATGAGGGGCTCGACGATCTCATTACGGCAATGCCGACGCTGGTCGCAGCGCGCCCGGATGCGCATCTGCTGATGGTCGGCGGCGGACCGATGGAAAAGGCGCTGCGCACGCAGGCGGATTCGTCGCCCGTTCGGGATCGTATCCATTTCGTCGGCCGCGTCCCGCATCAGGAGGTCGAGCGCTATTACAGCCTGATCGACGTACTTGCCTATCCGCGCAAGGCGATGCGGCTTACCGATCTGGTCACGCCGCTGAAACCGCTGGAGGCGATGGCGCAGCGGCGGCTGGTGGCGGCGTCGAACGTCGGCGGGCATCGTGAGCTTATCGAGGACGGCGTCACCGGCACGCTGTTCCCGCCCGACGATCCCGCCGGGCTGGCGATGGCGCTCGTCGGCATGTTCATCAATCGGTCCAACTGGAATACGCGGCGTGATGCCGCGCGGGCTTTCGTCGAACGCGATCGTAACTGGTCGTCAAATGTTTCTCGTTACGAACCCGTCTACCAAAAGCTGCTGGAAAGGGCCGCATGATGGCTAGTCGCAGGCTGAACAAGCGCCAGACCAATGCGGTATTGGCAATATCCATGGGAATGACCATCGCGCTTGCGGTGGCTTTTTTCGTGATCGCGATGCCGCGGGATATCCTCGAAGCTATGGTTTCGGCGACGGGTCTCCCGGCGATTCTCGCCGGCGCAGAGCCGCCATTGGGCAACACTGCCCGACTGATCATTGCCGCATTTGGGGCAGGGCTGGCCGGCGCGATGGTTTTGGCGCTGTTCCTGCTTACCGATCGTCAGCCGGCACGGAAGCCCGAAAAGACCGAGACCGGCAGTCCTTTCTTTGCCGATTTCGATCTTCGGGCCGAACGCATGCCCGCTCCCGCAGTCAAGATCCCGACATTCACGCGATCGGCTACAGCCGAGCCCAAGGCTCACCCCATCGAGACCGTCGAGGTTACCGAGATTGCCGAGCCAATCGAACTTACCGAGGTCTTCGAACCACCGGTTGCGAAGGAGGCGGAAACGGTTGAGCCCGGACCTGTCGCGTCCGAGCCAGTTGAACGAGACGGGCCGATCTTCCTCGATTTCAAGGCGATCCGGGCTGCCGCGCAACCGTCCAACGATCCGGCGCCGCTTGATCTCGGCCGGTGGACAATTGGCGGTACGGAAGAACCGGTTCAGTCCAGACCCATTACCGCGCCCGCCTTGCAGAGTGGCGAGCAGGAGTCGATTTCCGATCTGATGGCGCGGCTGGAAGCTGGGCTCGAACGCCGTTCCGTGAAGGGGACCGCTGCAGCGCAAGCTCCGGCGATCGACCGTTCCGGTGTTGGTCTTAAGTCCACGCTGGACGAGCTGCGCAAGATGGCGGTGCGGCGCTAGGCATCCTCGACCGTCAGCGCGTCGATGGTGCAGCGCAGGCCGTATTTCTCATCAACGCAGTCGTCCATTACGATATCGGCGAGCACATGGCCGGGCAGATCGAATTCGCGCTCGTCGAGCGCCCGGAGTTCGCCCTTCCGCGCGATGTGAGGCACATGCAGCACGAAGCGGTGGCGCGCGCCCGAGAAGGTGGCGCTGGCCCAAGGAGTCTGGCGCGATTCGAGGATCGTGCCGCCGGACATGCCGACCAGCGCGCCCCCCAGGCGGGAATGGGGATCGGGAAAGCGCCGCGTCATGCCCGTGTTCCTGTACGCGTGACTTCGAGATAGGCCCGGACCCGTTGTTCGGTGCTGCCACGTGGCTCGCGCCCGTTGCGCAGATCCGTGACGAAGCGAGGATCGCCGACAGCCTCGCGACCGAAACGGGTGGGCGGGGTGCCGGTTTGGCGGAGATGTTTTTCGATCGCCCGGAGCAGGTACATGGATGCGCCTCCTAAGAATCATCCTGTTGAATAGGAATTATCCTATCTAAGGCGATTTCCTACTTGTCTAGGGAGATTCCTATCGCTAAGGCGTGGTCATGGCGGTTATGAACCAATCCGACCCTAGGGCTGCTCTGGATCAGCTTATCCGCGAGCGGCGGGAGGATTATGCGTCGCTGTCGCGACTGCTCGGGCGGAATTCGGCCTATATCCAGCAATTCATCAAGCGGGGCGTGCCCCGCAAGCTCGATGAGGATGATCGCCGCATCCTGGCGGATTATTTTGGCATCGCGCAGCATGTGCTGGGCGGACCGGCCGATGAAGCGCCGCGTGCGGTGCAGGGGATCAAACCTGCGGCGGTAAGGCGCGGATCGGAATTGGTGCTGGTTCCGTATATGAATGCGATGGCCTCGGCCGGGCCGGGTGCGGTGGTTGCCGATGAGCGGGTGAGCGCGCGCCTTGCCTTTCGGAACGACTGGTTGCGGGAGCTGACCGGGGGCAGTCCATCGGGACTATCAGTGATCGCGGTGACGGGCGATTCGATGTCGCCGACGCTTTCGGATGGGGACGATATCCTTGTCGATGCCAATGACGGGGCCGAGCGGCTGCGCGACGGCATCTATGTGCTGCGGGTCGACGACATGCTCAACGTCAAGCGGCTGGCGATGAAGCCCACCGGCGGTTTCGATATCTGCAGCGACAATCCCGCCTATCCGAGCTGGCGCGATTGCGATCCCGCCAGCGTTTCGGTGATCGGGCGGGTAATCTGGGCCGGACGCCGAATCTCTTAGCCCTTCCGGTCTTTCAACCAGACCAGCAGCGCCAGTCCCGAACCGAAGCCGGTTCCCGCGAGGACGCCGATCGAGGGCTGTCCGAAAGCCGCGCCGATACCCGTTCCGATCAGCGTCGATGCGGCGATCAGGAAGCCGCCGGCGCGGCGTGCGGGAGGAGGAGTTTTGACCATGAGGTCCTCATGCCAAAGCGCCCGCGACTGTGCCAGCTGTTTCGCTTCGGTACAATCGTTCCACTTCGGGAAAGGATAATAAGTGATTGAGTATAAAGGCGAAGAGAGATAGCGAGGCGGGCATGTGGCACGGTCCTTGCGTCGTGCTTACGGGGCAGAACATAAGAGCGGGGCAAGCATGTTCGACGAATTCGATGGGCCGATGACGCACGTGGCCGATCGCGATATCTATGAGGGCGCGACTGATCTGATCGCCGGCTTCGGCTCGGCGGCGGATATTGAGGCGGCGTCACGAGCGCGGTTATGCCGCGAGCAGGGCAATGTGCAGCATTTTGCGCGGTGGCGGCAGATCGAACGGCTGATCCCGGTGCTGGTCAGCGACGAGGTGATGGGCACACTTCACTAGATCAACGTCGGCGAAAATCGGCCCAGTGGCGTCGGTTGGTCGGTTTCGGTGCTGGCGGTAGGCACTCACTAGCGCTAGGACCGGGGCATGAAGTCGTCGGTGTCGCGGCACTCAGTGGCCTTTTTCCTGTGCGCTGCGAGTATTGTCGCAACCGGATCGCCGTTACGCGCGCAGGATGCGTCTGGTGCGGCGCAGGTGCTCGATCCTTCCTCGCCGCTCGATACGATTCCCGATTTTGGGGTGGACTGGCCCGATATGGAAGCGCCGGAGACTCCGGTCGTTGACGAAACGGAAACTGCTCAACCACCGCAGGCTGAGGCCAAGCCAGCGGAAAAACCGCCAGCCGCAATCGATGTCGCGGCATCGCGCCGCTACAGCTTCGCGATCGAAGGGCTCGATATTCCGAGCGCGTCGCGTGTCCGTTCCCGCTTCGATCTGCTGTCCACGCTGAAGCAGGGGCAAAGCGATGCCGCGAACACGGCGCAGATCGACCGACGGGCACGGGAGGACGAGCAGGTCCTGCGCGATCTGTTGCGCGCCGAGGGTTATTACAATGCCTCGGTCGTCACCGAGGTCGACAGCCGCAATGCCCAAGTGCAGGTGATCCTGCGCAGCGAGCCGGGCACGCTCTATACATTCTCCGAAGTCCAGATCGATGGTCTTGAAGCCGGTGGCGAGCAGGCGATTCAGTCGCGCGCGGCGTTTGGCGTGAAGCAGGGCGATCCAGTCAATGCCGATGCCGTACTCGCGGCGGCGGAAAATCTGCGCAAGACGCTCGGGGACAACGGCTTTCCTTTCGCCAAGGTGGAGGAGCCGGCCGTTACGATTGATCATTCCGATCGGGATGCGAAGCTGGTCGTCGCCTCGCAGCCGGGCCATTTTGCGCGCTTCGGGGAGATTATCGTCAAGGGTCATGCGCCCTTTGGCAACAAGCACCTCCGCCGGATCGCCCGCTTCAAGCCCGGGCACCCCTACAATATCGCTGATGTCGACGATCTTCGCCGTGCGCTGATTGCGACCGGGCTGGTCTCCTCGGTCGTGCTGAAACCCGTTCCGACCGGGGACCCTGGCGTCGTGAACCTCGAAGTCGCCGTGGAAAGCTCGCCGCCCCGCACCGTGGCGGGCGAAATCGGCTATGGGACAGGCGAAGGCGCGCGGGCGGCGGTGAGCTGGACGCACCGCAACCTGATCCGGCCCGAGGGCGAAGTCACCTTCCGGGCCGTCGCGGGCACGCAGGAGCAGGTGCTGGGCGCGTCGCTCCGCCGCCACAACTTCAAGAAGCGCGACCGCATTCTGACCGCGCAGATAACCGCGAGCCATCTCAATCGCCGCGCCTATGATGCGAAAAGCTTCACAGTGGGCGCCGGTCTGGAGAAACAGACCAACATCATCTGGCAGAAGAAATGGACCTGGTCGATCAACACCGAGCTGCTGATAACCGACGAGCGCGACACCATCGTCGCGACGGGCGAATCCCGCCGCCGCACCTTCTACATCGCCGCGCTGCCGGGCACTCTGTCCTATGACGGCTCGGATGACCTGCTTAATCCAACGCGCGGCTTCCGCCTTGCCGGACGGCTTTCTCCGGAGGTATCCTTCCGTTCGGGCACGCTGACCTATGCCCGCGCGCAGGTCGATGCGAGCTTCTACCAGCCTGTCTCGGACAGCATCGTGTTCGCCGGGCGTTCCCGCATCGGCACGATCGTGGGGGCGCGGCGGGATCAGATCGCACCGTCACGCCGCTTTTATTCCGGCGGCGGGGGATCGGTGCGTGGCTATGGCTATCAGGACATCGGGCCGCGCGACGCGGACAATGATCCGATCGGCGGGCGGAGTCTCGCCGAATTCTCGCTTGAGGCGCGCGTCCGCTTCGGCGATTTCGGGGTCGTGCCATTCTTTGACGGCGGTAATATCTACACCCAAGCGCGGCCGCGTTTCACCGGAATGCGGTACGGCGCCGGGCTGGGAGCGCGTTATTATACGAGTTTCGGGCCGATCCGCGTGGATGTCGGCACGCCGCTCAACCGACGCAAGGGTGATGCGCGCCTCGCGGTATATGTCTCGCTGGGGCAGGCGTTCTGATGGACGAGGCTGCCCCCGAGGTCGAAGCCCCGAACCCGCCGCGGACCCTGTGGCGGCGCGTCACGCGCTGGCTTGGTATCGGGATCCTCGGGATATTGCTCGCGGTGGTGCTTGTGGCGTGGGGGCTCGATACCGGACCGGGCCATCGCTTCATCGCTGATCGCGTCGCAGGGATGGCGCCATCCTCCGGGCTAAGGATCCGCATCGGCAGGATCGACGGATCGATCTACAGCAGCGCGACGCTGCGCGATGTGCGCCTTTATGACACCAAGGGCATGTTCCTTGAGGTTCCGGAACTCCGTCTGAACTGGCGGCCTTTGTCCTGGGCCGCCAACCGGCTGGATATCCGCAGCGCCGTGACGGACCTCGCGATTCTTTATCGCGCTCCCAAGCTGAAGCCTTCGCCTACAAAGCGACAGGCGATCCTGCCGGGTTTTGATATCCGCATTGACCGACTGGCGATCCGACGACTGCGGGTCGAGCCGGCGGTGACAGGCAAACGGCATGTCGCGCGCATCCTCGCCAGTGCGGATATCCGCGACGGACGGGCGAACGTGAACCTCAATGCCTTCTCCACGGCAGGCGATCGGGTACGGCTGGCATTGGATGCCGAGCCTGATCGCGACGGTTTCGACGTCGAATTCGGGCTGGCCGCACCATCGAAGGGCGTGATCGGCGCGCTGCTGGGCACCGAACGCCCGATTACGGCATCGATCACGGGCGATGGACGCTGGAAGGCCTGGAAAGGCCGGATGAAGACCGACGTTTCGGGCTTCCACATCGTCGATCTTGCGCTGGCCGTTGATTCCGGGCGCTACAAGCTGAGCGGCATGCTGGCGCCCGCACCGATCACTCAAGGCAAGATCCAGCGGCTGACCAGCCCGACGATCAAGATCGATGGCACGGCGACATTGGCCGACCGGCGGCTAGATTCGACGCTGTCGCTCAAATCTGGCGCGGTCGATATCAAGGCATCCGGCGTGCTCGATCTGGCCCAGAGCAGCTTTGACGACCTTGGAGTCGACATTCGGCTGCTCAAGCCACCCGCGATGTTTCCCAACATGACCGGGCGCGACATTCGGCTGCAGGCGAACTTCAACGGCCCGTTCGCCACCGCTGATTTCGATTATCTGCTAACCGCGCCGCGCATCGCCTTCGATAATACCGGGTTCGAGACCGTCCGTGCCGCAGGGCGCGGCAAACTTTCCAAACCGCCGATCAGGCTTCCGGTGAAGATGACGGCGCGCACCGTCACCGGCGTGGGCGATGTCGCGGGCGGCATCCTGCGAAATCTCAGCGTCGACGGGGTGGTGTCCGTTACAGCAAAGTCGCTGACCGGGGATGCTCTCAAGGTCAGCTCCGACAAGCTCAAAGGCAAACTGACCCTGTTCGTCGATCTTGCAACGGGCCGCTACGAGGTGGGGCTCAGCGGCGGGCTCAACCGCTATCTGATTCCCGGCCTCGGCATCGTCGACGTCATGACCGACCTGAAGGTCGTGCCTGGGCCGGGCGGTCGCGGGAGCCACCTCGAAGGGCGTGGCCGCGCTTGGGTCCGTCGTTTCGACAACAGCTTCCTGCGCTCGTTGGCGGGCGGGCTGCCAACAATCGAAACGCGCATGACGCGCGACAGCGACGGCATCATCCATTTTGCCAACCTGCAGCTGACCGCTCCGGCCATCCGCCTGACGGGGAACGGTTATCGCCGTCGCGACGGCACATTCTATTTCAAGGGCAGCGGCGCCCAGCAGCAATATGGGCCGCTCGATCTGGTGTTGGACGGCGATATCAGCCGGCCAAAACTCGATATCGCGCTCGCCCGGCCGATGGATTCGCTGGGGCTGGCGGCGGTGAAGCTGCTGCTCGATCCCGTACCGGACGGCTTCGCCTGGCGCGCCAATGGCGGATCGACGCTTGGGCCGTTCAACGGCAATGGCCGCATCATCCTGCAGCCGAACAGCCCGGCCTTGATCGCGATCACGGGCCTTGATGTAAGCGGTACGCATGCAACTGGCGGGCTGCGGGTCGACCCGGGCGGCTTTACCGGCAAGATAATGACAGCCGGCGGCGGGATCGATGGCACGATCGGATTTATTCCGGTCGGCGATATCCAGCGCATTGATCCGCAGCTGAAATTCAGCCGCGCGCAACTCGGTGGTATCGTCGAGACCCGTGTCGGGCGCGGCACACTCGATGGCCAGTTCTTGCTCGACCCCGCCGGAATGACTGTCCAGTCGAAGATCGAAGGCCGCGGCTTGCGCCGGCGGCAACTCTTCCTTGGCCGGATTTCGTCAACCGTGGCGCTCCAGCGCGGCGACGGCCAGATCAAGGCGCGTATGACGGGCGCGCGGGGCCGTGCTTTCGACCTCAACACCGTCACCGACATCAAGGGCAATGGCGACAGCATCCGCCTCAGCGGCGGCGGCACGATCGACCGCCAGCCGATCGCGCTCGATACGCCCGCCCAGATCACCCGCTCCGAAGATGGCTGGCGGCTCGATCGGACTGACATCAGCTTCGCGGGAGGCAAGGCACGTTTCTCGGGCCGCATCGGCGGCAGCGCGACCGAGGTGGACGCAAGTATCCAGCGCATCCCGCTTTCGGTGCTGGATGTGGTGGCGCCGGACCTTGCCTTTGGGGGCTATGCAACTGGCCGGTTCAGCTATCGCCAGCCGAGAGGCGGCCTCCTGCCGGTCGGCGATGCCAACCTGATGATCCGGGGGTTGACGCGTTCGGGGCTCGTGCTCTCCTCGCGGCCAATCGATCTCGGTATAACCGCGCGGCTTTCGGCAACCGCGTTTGCGATGCGCGCGGTCGCCAAGAGCGAAGGCAAGGCGGTCGGGCGGGCGCAGGCCCGCATCGGCATGCTGACGCCCGACGGCACGATCGTCGAACGCCTGGCGCGCGCGCCGATCTTTGCCCAGCTCCGCTATAACGGCCCGGCCGATACGCTTTGGCGGCTTACCGGTGTCGAATCGATCGATCTGTCAGGCCCGATCGCGGTCGGCGCCGATATCGAGGGGCTTACCAATGATCCACGCATCCGGGGATCGTTGCGTGCGAACGGCGGCCGTCTCGAAAGCGCGATCACCGGCACGATCATCGAAAATATCCGGGCGACGGGCAATTTCAGCGGCTCCGCGCTGCGGATCGACGATTTCTCCGGGACGACGCCGGGAGGCGGCACCCTGTCGGGCAAGGGCAATTTCGATCTGGCGGCGGTCAACGGCTTCGGCATGGACCTGTCGATCCAGACGCAGGGCGCTCAAATGCTCAACCGGGACGATATCGGCGCGACGGTTACCGGGCCGATGACGATCCGTTCCGATGGCTCGGGCGGCACGATCGGCGGCGATCTCAAGGTCCTGCGCGGGCGGTTCAGGCTGGGACGTGCGGCGGCAGTCGCGATCCCCCGCCTCAACGTCACTGAACTCAACCGTCCCGGCGCCGATGATGACGAAAAACCGGTCAAGCCCTGGCTGCTCGACATCAAGGCGGATGCGCGCAACCGGCTGACGGTGACTGGTCTCGGGCTCGACAGCGAATGGCGCGCGGATCTGGACATCAAGGGGACGGTCGAAAACCCCGCCATCACGGGCCGCGCCGATCTCGTGCGCGGTGCGTATGAATTTGCCGGCAGGCGCTTCGATCTGGAGCGGGGCACGATCCGCTTTCTCGGCCAGCAGCCGCCCGATCCGGTTCTCGATATCGTGGCCACGGCCAGCGTGCAGGGGCTCAATGCCTCGATCCAGGTAGGCGGCACCGGGCTGCGCCCCGAAATCCATTTCACCAGCGTGCCCGCCTTGCCGGAGGACGAACTGCTTTCACGGCTGCTGTTCGGAAGCTCGATCACCGATCTGTCGGCGCCGGAGGCATTGCAGCTCGCCGCCGCCGTCGCTTCGTTCCGCAATGGTGGAGGGGAGGGGCTCAACCCGATCAATGCCGTGCGCAAGGTTGCCGGTCTCGATCGCCTGCGTATCCTGCCGGCCGACGTGACGACCGGGCAGGGCACGTCGGTCGCCGCCGGCAAATATATCACGCGGCGGACCTATGTTGAGCTGATCACGGATGGTCAGGGCTATTCCGCCACGCGTGTCGAGTTCCAGATCACGCGCTGGCTGTCGTTGCTCTCTTCGGTCTCGACGATCGGTCGTCAGAGCGTCAACGTCCGCGTCTCGAAGGATTATTGAGCGGACTCAGGCATTGCGTGCTGTGGCCGGAACAGTCTGCCACGCTCTGCATAGAGCACGGCGACAAGCGCGCCGATACCGCCTCCGAAGAAGCCGAGCACGACCGGGATGCTGTTGCCATTGAAGCTCTGCCCGACGACAATGCCGATAGCCGCCGCGATCAAGGTAGAGATCGTTCCCTGCACGGAGGAAGCTGTGCCCGCGATCGCGCCCATCGGCTCCATCGCCATCGCGCCGAAGTTCGATCCCATCAGCCCTGCGCAGAACATGATCGCGAACTGGAACAGCGCGAAACTGACCAACGTCTCGCCGATCAATTCGGCGGACAGGAGATGGACGCCGCCGATCACGATGAAGCCGGTGAGTGCAAAATGTGACACGCGCCTCGATCCCAGCCGCAGGACGATGCGGCTGTTAAGATAGGAGGCAAGGCCCATCGATCCGGCGATGAAAGCGAACACGAGCGGGAAAATGTCTTCCGCCCCGAACACGTCGGTGAAGAGCTGCTGCGCGCTGGCCACGAAGCCCAGCATTGCCCCGAAGCTCATGCTCAGCGCGAGCGTATAGCCAAGCGAGCAACGGTTGCCGACAACCTGTCGCGCGGCCGCTGCAATCTCGCTCAGATCGATGCTGCGCCGATATTCGGGATGCAATGTCTCGTCCAGCCTCAGCACCATCCATATTGCGAGGATAGCGCTGAAGGCGGCCAGCGCATGGAAGATCGCTTCCCACGGCGCTACCAGCATGATCAGCTTGCCGATGCTGGGCGCGAAGATCGGGGCGGCGAGGAACACGATGAAGGTGAGCGACATGACCCGCGCCATCTGCCGCCCCGAATAGCAATCCCGCACCATCGAGACGACGAGCACGCGCGATGCAGCGGCCGCCATCCCTTGCAGGAAACGGGCGGCTATCATGGTTTCGAAGCTGGCGGCGAAGCTCGCGATCAAGCTGGTGGCGGTGTAGAGCAGCAGGCCTGCCAGCATCAGGGGCCGGCGTCCGTAGCGGTCCGCCAGCGGCCCGTAGGCTAGCTGGGCAAGTCCAAAGCCGATCATATAGACGGAAATGATCCACTGCCGCTGGTTCTCGGTCGTCATCCCCAGATCGCGCGAAATGTCCGGCAGCGCCGGCAGCATCATGTCGATGCCCAGCGCGTTGATGGACATGAGCGCGGCCATCAACGCCACGAACTCGCGGAATCCGATCGCTGGGCGCGAACCCGCTTGTAGCGGTGTGGGGGCTAACATGCAGAACTCCAACTTCCGGGCGGCATTGCCACCGTTGACCATCATTCACAACCGTCCGGCTGGGAGGTCGACCCCGTTATCCCAAAAGAAAACGCTCCGGAGGTTGCCCTCCGGAGCGTCGTCTTGAACGATCTGCTGCGGATCAGCCGCTATAATACATGTCGAACTCGACTGGGCTCGGGGTCATTTCCCAGCGGGCGACGTCCTGCCACTTGAGTTCCATATAGGCTTCGATCTGGTCCTCGGTGAACACGCCGCCCTTGGTGAGGAAGGCATGGTCGGCCGTCAGCGAGTTCAGCGCCTCGCGGAGCGAACCGCAAACCGTGGGGACCTGCGACAGCTCTTCCGGCGGAAGATCATACAGGTTCTTGTCCATGGCTTCGCCCGGATGGATCTTGTTCTCGATGCCGTCGATGCCCGCCATCAGGATCGCGGCGCACGACAGATACGGGTTGGCGAGCGGATCGGGGAAGCGGAACTCGACGCGCTTGCCCTTCTCGCCAGCGCCGTAAGGAATACGGCACGAAGCGGAACGGTTGCGCGCCGAATAGGCGAGCAGCACTGGCGCTTCGTAGCCCGGCACCAGCCGCTTGTAGCTGTTGGTGGTCGGGTTGGTGAAGGCGTTGAGCGCCTTGGCATGCTTGATCACGCCGCCGATGAAGAACAGGCAGGTTTCCGACAGGCCCGCATAGCCGTTGCCGGCGAACGTGTTCTTGCCCTTGTTCCAGATCGAGATGTGCGTGTGCATGCCGGAGCCGTTGTCCATCTTGATCGGCTTGGGCATGAAGGTGGCGGTCTTGCCATAGGCCTGGGCGACCATCTTCACGACATATTTGTAGACCTGGATGCGATCACAGGTTTCGACGAGCTTGCCGAAGGTGAGGCCCAGCTCATGCTGGCTGCCGGCGACCTCATGGTGATGCTTGTCCATGGGCAGGCCCATTTCCATGCAGGTGGTGACCATCTCGCCGCGGATGTCGGTGGTGACGTCGACCGGACCGACCGGGAAATAGCCGCCCTTGGCGCGCGGACGGTGGCCGAGGTTGCCGCTCTCATACGACTTGCCGGTGTTGGTCGGCAGCTCGACGTCGTCGAGCATGTAGTAGCTCGATCCGTAGGTGGTATCGAACTTCACGTCGTCGAACATGAAGAATTCAGGTTCCGGGCCGATGTAGACCGTGTCGCCAAGGCCGGTCGACTGGAGAAAAGCTTCGGCGCGCTTTGCGGTCGAACGCGGATCGCGGGCATAAAGCGAGCCGTCGACTGGTTCGACGATGTCGCAAACCAGGATCAGCATTGGGGTTGCCGAGAACGGATCGACGAACACCGCGTCCAGATCAGGACGCAGGATCATGTCGGATTCGTTGATGGCCTTCCAGCCTTCGATCGACGAGCCGTCGAACATCAGACCGACTTCGAGCGCGTCTTCGTCGATCACGTTGGAGCACATCGTAAGGTGGTGCCAGGTGCCCTTGGGATCGGTGAATCGCACATCGACCCACTCGATTTCCTTGTCTTTGATCATCTTCAGAATGTCAGCCGCTTTGTTGGCCATCGTGTCTGCCTTCCCCAAGAAAAAACCCAAGGGCGACGTTGCCGCCCCGCCTTTGCCTCAAGCTCTGGAATACGATCGTCAGATCGCGTCCGAGTCCCTCTCCCCGGTGCGGATCCGCACCGCCGATTCAACGGGCGTGACGAAGATCTTGCCGTCTCCGATGCGACCCGTTTGCGCGGCATTTGCGATCGCTTCCACCACCCGGTCGGCAAGGCTTGCCTCGACGACGACTTCGAGCTTCACCTTCGGCAGGAAGTCGACGACATATTCGGCACCCCGATAAAGCTCGGTGTGACCCTTCTGACGTCCGAAACCCTTGGCCTCGGTAACGGTGATCCCGGAGACCCCGACTTCGTGAAGCGCTTCCTTCACCTCGTCGAGCTTGAATGGCTTGATGATCGCTTCGATCTTTTTCACTTTATGGTCGTCCCTCCGCCAAACACGCTATCAATAAGCGTGCCAAAGTCACATGCGCAAGCGACTGCGGAAAATAGCGGCCAATGCCTGCCGCATTGCATCAAAACAAGGCAGCTCCGAGCGGGTTTGCTCGAATCTTGAGCAGGTTTTTTAGTGCAGCGCGCATGCAATGCGGATCGGTCTTGCGACTCGCTGGCGGATCACAGGATGATCGGCGATCCGATCGTGCGATGTCGCTCAGGGTTTGTGGGAAAGCTCCGTGTCGGCGGTTTTTTGCACCGCCTTCGGTGCGGAGCGTAATGCATGCAGCAGCTGGTCGAACTCTTTCGAATCCGCACAGTGGGACATTATCCGCTGCATGTCGCGATAGCTGTGGACGACGTGCTTGCCGAGATCGGTCAGTCGCGCGCCGCCTCCATGGCTCCCGCCCGTCGCCGTTTCGACCAGCGGCTCCTTCCAGCAGCGGTTCATAGTGTCGACGAGCAGCCAGGTGCGCCGGTAGCTGATGCCGAGCGCGCGGCCTGCTGCGGAGATGGAGCCGGTCCGCGCGATCGCGTCGAGCAGATCGGCCTTGCCGGGCCCCATGGCGATTTCGTCGCCCAGCATGATCTGGGCCTTGAGCTTCAGCTGGGTGGACGCTGACGTCTCGCTCATCGCCGGTCGCCGGGCGTCAAAAATAGGGTGGCGCGTCGAGACCGGTGGGGCTCTTGGTGAAGATTTCGCAGCCATCTTCGGTGATGCCGATCGAATGTTCGAACTGTGCCGAGAGCGACCTGTCGCGGGTTACGGCTGTCCAGCCGTCTTCCAGCACCTTCACGTCCGGACGTCCGATATTGATCATCGGCTCGACGGTGAAGAACATGCCAGGGCGCAACTCAGGCCCAGTGCCCGGCCGGCCGACATGCACGACTTCGGGCGCGTCATGGAAAACGCGGCCCAACCCATGGCCGCAGAAATCGCGGACCACGCCGTAGCGCTGCTTCTCGGCGTAGCTCTGGATGGCGTGGCTGATATCGCCGAGCCGGTTGCCCGGCTTGGCCTGTTCGAGCCCGAGCATGAGCGACTGATAGGTGGTTTCGACCAGTTTGCGCGCCTTGATCGGCACATCGCCGACCAGGAACATGCGGCTGGTGTCGCCGTGCCACCCGTCGATGATCACGGTCACGTCGATATTGACGATGTCGCCTGACTTCAGCTGCTTCGGCCCCGGAATGCCGTGGCAGACGACATGGTTGATCGAGGTGCAGCAGCTATGGGTGAAGCCGCGATAGTTGAGCGTGGCGGGAATGCCGCCGCCGCGCAGCATATGCTCGCGCACCAGCGTGTCGATTTCCTCGGTGGTCACGCCAGGCACCACATGAGGCACCAGCCCGTCGAGCACTTCGGCGGCCAGCCGACCGGCGCGGCGCATGCCCTCGAACCCTTCAGGGCCGTACAATTTGATGGAGCCGGTCCGCGAAACGGTGTCGCCGGCGTTGATGGTAATATAGTCGATCATGCCCACTATATACGGCAGCGCCGCCTGATTTGCGAGCGCCGGATTGAGTTTTCAGGCTTAGGGGCGCTATGGCATCCAGCATGTCGGACACACGCATCTGGACCGCCGCCCTTATCGTCATCGGAGACGAGATCCTTTCGGGACGCACTCAGGACGCCAACATCGCCCAGGTCGCGAAGTGGGTGAATGCGCAGGGTATCCGCCTTGCCGAGGTGCGCGTCGTTCCCGACGATATGGCCGCGATCGCCGAGGCCGTGAACGCCCTGAGGGTCCGTAACGATTATGTGTTCACGACCGGCGGCATCGGGCCGACTCACGACGACATCACCGTTGATGCGATCGCCGCGGCGCTCGGGCTGGGGGTGATTGTGCACCCGAAGGCGCGGGCCGTGCTTGAGGACTATTACGTCAATCGCGGCGGCATCAACGACGCACGGCTGCGCATGGCGCGCGTGCCGGATGGGGCCGAGCTGATCGAGAACGCAATCTCAGGCGCGCCCGGCATCCGGGTCGGCAATATCTTCATCCTGGCGGGCATACCGCGCGTGGCGGCGCTGATGCTGGAGTCGCTTGACGGCACACTTGAAGGCGGCCGGCCGCTGATCTCCCGAACCGTCGGCTGCTGGGTTCCGGAGAGCGAAGTCGCCGATATATTGCGCGAGACCGAAGCGGCGCATGAAGGCTGCCAGATCGGGAGCTATCCCTTTTTTCGGGAGGGCAGGGGCGGCGCTAATTTCGTGATCCGGTCGACCGATGCGGTAGAGCTGGATGCTTGCGTCGCGGATCTCGCCGGGCGTCTGTCCAGCGGTGGCTGGGCACCGGTGATCGACGGCATCTAATTCTCGTCGTCATGCCGGCGAAGGCTGGTATCCATTTCTCTCAAAATCAGGCGCGACGCCTGTTGTTACAAACATGGACCCCCAGCGTTGACCTTTGGTCGCCTTCGGCTCGCTGGGGTGACGGAGAGGGTCAGGTCCGCAGGCGTTCGATTGCCTGCGCCAGGGCAACGTAGAGCTTGCCCATATCCGATGAGAGCAGCGTAACGCCCAGCGGGTTGCCGTCGCGGCTGGAGAGGACGCGGCGCAGCATCGCTTCGAAATCGTGGATGTAGCGGTTCACCTGCTCGCGGAACTCCGGCTCCTCGTCATAATGACGCGCGATATCGCGGGCTTCGCCGGTTTCGAGCAGCCGGACCGCGCGCCGCGTGAAGACGCCGCGGTCGCCGCGCAGATAGGCTGCCCAGGCGCTGTCGGTGACTTCGTTCGAGAGGATCTTCGTAACGTCGATCGCGGTCGAGTTGAGCGATTCGATCAACAGTGACACGCGCCGCGAAAGCGTGTCCTGATTGCTGCGCTCGACCTCGGCCTTGGCTTCCTCGACGCGTTGTTCGATCGAGCGACTGGCCTCTTCGATCGTCGCCATCTGGCCCGCAAGCTTGGCGCTGGCGGCCTCTACGGCGGCCAGCGCCTGTTGCGCGATTACGCTCATCTCGGCGAGCTGATGCTGCACGGGTTCGGAAACCGCGCGCCGGACAGCTTCGCCGCTTGCGGTCGAAAGCGCCTCGGCGGCGTCGGGAATGACCGAGCCAAGCGTCGCGCGTGCCCGTTCGGTCGCTTCGTTGGCGGCTTGGCGGACACGGTGCAGCGCCTCGACGAGCTGGGCGCTCGCGCCGCTGTTCAGGCCCGCGATGCTCTGTTCCGCGTCCCCGATGACGCGGCTGAGTTCTTCGGCCTGCTGGCGGGTCCGGTCGAGCTGGCGATCGGCCGAATCCCCAAGGCTGGTGATGCCGCTGCTGTGCCGCAACAGCGCTTCGCCGGCTTCGTCGATGCTGGCCGCGACCGATCGCGCCGCCTGCTGGAGCCGTTCGGTTTCGGGAAGCGCGGTCTTGAGCGCTTCCTGGCTGTGGAGCAGCTGTTCCTCGAGCTGGGCGAGCGCGAGCGGCAACGTCGAGTTGACGTCGCGGGTGCAGCTTTCGATTGCCGCGCGGAAGGTCTCGGCGCGCTTTAGCAACTCGTCGGCATTCTCCGCGCTGCCGCCGAGCGTGGTCGTGACCCGTTCGGCATGATCGGTCAGCGATACGATCGCCTCGGCCAAGTCAGCCGTATGCTCGGTGGCGGTTTCCTTGAGGCTGGTGAAGCGGGCTTCGGCCTCGCCAAGCGCATGGTTGAGATGGTTGAGCATCGCCGTGCTCGATTCGTCCTGCGATGCGAGGCGGGCCGAAATGCTGTCTACCTGCAGCGCGATTTCCTCCATCCGCTCATTGATCTGGCGGGTCGCATCGATCCCGGCGCGGTCAAGCGCCTCGCGGCCCTGCTCGACCATGGCGATCATCGCAGAACCCTGGACGTCCATGCCGCGCCGCGCGTCCTCGATTCCGCGCGATGCCTTTTCGGCGGCGTTATCCATCGACACTTCGACCTGCTCGGAGGCGATACGAAGTTCCTGCGCGGCCTTGCGCGAGGTGCCCTCGATCCGTTCGAGCTGTCCGGCCAGCCGCTCGGCGGCGATGCCCGCGGTTTCGTCAGCGTCGCGGGCACGCTGTGTTAGCGTTACAAGCTGGCTCTGCAGCCCGGCGGCCTGGCTGTCGACGACATGGCCCGCGCCGCGCAACAAATCGGTAAGCTGGTTCATGCGCTGCTCGGCATCTGGCAGGTCGACCATCAGCGTTTTCATCTCTTCGCGCGCCGAGGAGGCGGCTGCGCCAAGCAGGAGCGAATGCCGCGCGAGCGTGGTGATGTTCTCGCGCATCGACTCGTTGATTTCCCCGATCTGCTGCGCGGTTTGCGAACCCTTGCTTTCCAGCAGGATGATCTGCTCGCGCATGGCGATGCTGTTCGCCTCGATGCGCTCCACCAGCGCGGCCAGCACTTCGTCGAGCCGGCTGGCCTCGACGCGCATCGCCTGCGCGGTGCGGCCGTAACGCCGGGTTTCGCGGCGGCTTGTCGGCCCCACCAACAGATAGGCGATCGCCAGCACGGCTGCCGGCCCGCTCGCCAGCGCGATCAGGTTCAGCGTCGTGATGAATTCGGCGGTAAGCCCAGGGTCCGATCCGAATATCTTCCAGCTGACGCCGCCGATCCAGGCAAGCGCCACCACGACGAGCAGAAGCGCCGGGATCTTGTCACCCGACTGGGATACGCGCGGCAGGCGATTTTCCTCGCGCTTTTCCACCTGGTCCCCATAATCCTGGTCGAGCAGCGCCCAGGCATCGTGACGCGAATCCGCAGCCGCGAACACGTCACTTTTTTCAGGCGCGGAGTCCTCGCCCCAGTCTTCCGCGGGTTTGCCCCCAATGGTCATGGGCGGACTGTACCAGCTTTTGGGACAAGAAAAAGAGGCGGCGCTTCAATACCTCGTTAAGTAACCATCATTTATCCTGTCACGATGATGTATGATCCCGGTGCGCTTCATGTTGCGTTGGCCGCTGCGGTCGGCGACGATCCCAATCTGGTAGCCGAGTTGCGCGGTGTATTTCTCGAAAGCGCCAATGCGCTTGTCGATCAGCTGAAGCGGTCTCGTTGTGACGCGAACTGGCGGATGGCCGCGCTTCGCCTGCAGGGATTGGGTGCGAGCTTTGGCGCCGTGGCGCTGATGGCGGCAGCCGAAGAAGCGTCGAAAGGCGCGCCCGGCGACCCGGTCGTGATCCGCGAAATAGAGCAGGCGATCGCCGCGTTCGATTCGTAAGGGCCTGTTTGAAAAAGCGCGCAAGAGCGCTTTTTAAGGCCGGTTCCGGCCCCGGG
>CAYLIK010000033.1:12289-24014 GCA_964383565.1 uncultured Sphingomonadaceae bacterium | reverse complement strand
GGATCAGGAACGATCAGCCCGACCAGATGGGGCTTGCGGTCGCCATGGACCATAGCCTGGACGATCTCGGGCTCAAGCGTCAGCATGCCTTCGATCCGCTGGGGCGCGACATTGTCGCCCTTGTCGTTGATGATGAGGTCCTTCTTGCGATCGGTGATCGCGAGCCGGCCATTTTCATCGATGATGCCGATGTCGCCGGTGTGCAGCCAGCCGTCCTACAGCACCCGCTCGGTCTCTTGCTGGTTGTTCCAGTAACCGTGAAGGCCGCGTTCGCCGCGCACGAGGATTTCGCCATCCTCGGCGATCCGCACCTCGACATTCTTGAGCGGCGGCCCGACCGAATCCATCCTCAGCCCAGCGCGCGGCCGGTTGCAGGAGATCACCGGCCCCGCCTCGGTCTGGCCATAGCCCTGCAGGAAGGTCAGCCCCAGGGCGTGGAAGAATATGCCGACATCGGGATTGAGCGGCGCCCCGCCCGAAACCATCGCCTTGATCCGTCCGCCGAAACGCTTGGCGATCTTGGGCCGGATCGTCTGATCGAGGATCACGTCCATCGGCAGGTCGCGCAGCCGCTTGGTCTGGGCATAATCGCGCGCGCCGATATCGAGCGCGCGTTTGAACAGATAATTGGGCACCGCCCCCTGCTTCTCGATCGACTTGAGGATGCGCTGGCGCAGCACCTCGAACAGCCTCGGCACCACGACCATGATCGTCGGCCGCACTTCCTCGATATTGGACGCGAGCTTCTCCAGCCCCTCCGAATAATAGATCTGCCCCCCAAGCGCGATCGGCAGATACTGGCCCCCCGTATGCTCATAGGCGTGGCTGGCCGGCAAGAAACTGAGGAAAATCTCGTCGTCCCAGCCGAAATCGCCGGAGATGATGTCAAGGCACCCTTCGACATTGCACAGGATCGCGCCATGATGCTGCCGCACGCCGCGCGGCGCCCCGCCCGTGCCGCTGGTATAGATCAGGCAGGCAAGATCCTCGCGCGTGAAATCCGCCGCGATCGGATCGGGCGCGTGCCGGGCGATAAGATCGGCATAAAGCGCGAAACCGATATCGCCCGCCTGCCCGATGCGCAGCGGCTCTAACCCGATCACCGTGAGGCAGCTCGAAGATCGCATTGCCGCCGGCATGAACGCCCGCGCAAGCTTCGCGTTGGAGACGAACGCCGCCCGCGCCCCGCTATTTTCCAGGATATGGAGGTGATCCCGCTCGGTATTGGTGATGTAGGTCGGCACGGTGACGCAGCCCGCCGCCATGATCGCCAGATCGGCAATGCACCATTCGGGCCGGTTCTCGGAAATGAGCAGCACCCGGTCGCCCGGCTTCAGGCCAAGCGCCTTTAGCCCCGCCGCAAGCGAAGCCACCTGATCGGCGGCCTGCTTCCAGCTCGTCGGCTGCCATGCGCCGTCCTTTTTGGCCCACAGAAACGGCTTGTCGCCATTCTCCGCAGCGCGGGTCAGGAACATCGCGACCAGATTTGGGAAATGCTCGAATTCGCGCATGAACTCTCCCGCAGCGCCTTTCCAGCCCGGCTCTATTCGGCCAGTGCGACACCTTCGCTACGCGGGTCGGCAGCACCGCGCCACCCGCTTTTGGTCAGCTGCACCGCGTTCACCTTCGAATCCAGATCGGCGGGCGATACGACATGGCCGAGCCTGGTCAATTCCGGCGCCATCGCCTCCAGCGCGCTGCCCTGCTCGACCAGCAGCGCCTTGTCGCGGAAATAGATATTGGGAAGCGCGATTGCGGCCTGCGCCTCCAGGCCCCAGTCGAGCACGCCGATCAGCGTCTTTGTGACATGCATGATGATCCGCTTGCCGCCCGCCGAGCCAAGCGCGAGCACAACCTGCCCCTTGGCGTCATAGACGATCGTCGGCGACATCGAGGAGAGCGGCCGCTTGCCCGCCTGTACCCGGTTGGCGGCGGGCTTGCCGTCCTTCTCCGGCACGAAGTTGAAATCGGTCAGCTCATTGTTGAGGAACATCCCGCCCGCGATGAGCTGACTCCCGAACGGACCTTCCACCGTCGATGTCATCGACACGACATTGCCGGCCCCGTCGCGCACGACGAAATGCGTCGTGCCATGCTCATCCGGCGCGGGCGTGACGGCGAGCATGGTCGCGCCGGCGGGTTTGCCGGCCGGATAGTCGCTGCGCGCCTGCTCCGCCGAAATCAGCGCCGAACGCTCGCGCAGATAGCGCCGGTCGAGCAGCCCCTTGAGCGGCACTTCGACGAAATCGCTATCGCCCAGATATATGCTGCGATCGGCATAAGCGAGGATCATCGCCTCGCCGATCAGGTGCCAGGCGACGGGATTGTCCTTGCCGAGCGTCTTCATGTCGAACCGCTCGAGCATCCCCAGGATCGACAGCACCGTCGTCGCCCCGGACGATGGCGGTCCCATCCCGCAGATCCGGTAGGTCCGGTAAGTCCCGCAAACCGGCGGCCGGTCCTTGGTCCGATACGCGGCAAGGTCTTCCGCCGTCAGCGCCGAAGAGTTGCGCGGCGCAACAGCCACCGCCGCGCTGATCGCTTTGCCGACATCGCCCTTGTAGAATGCCGCCGGCCCCTCCGTCGCGATCTGGCGCATTGTCTTCGCCAGCTCAGGATTGACCACGCGCTCGCCGACCTGCTTGGGCCGCCCGTCCTGCCAGTAGATCGCCCGCGCGTCCGGAAAATCCGCCCAGATCTTCGCCAGCATCGCCAGACGCCCGGCGAGGATCGGCGTGACGGTATAGCCCTGCTCGGCCAGCCGGATCGCCGGTTCGAACAGCTTTGCCCAGGGCAGCTTGCCCCATTTGCGATGCGCGCTCGCCATCAGCGCAATATTGCCGGGTACGCCCACCGAAAGCCCGCCCGGAGCGGCCTGCATGAACGGCATGGGCGTGCCGTCGGGTTTCAGGAAGCGGTTGGGCGTGGCGTTGGCCGGCGCGGTCTCGCGCCCGTCGATCGTGGCGACCCGCCCGGTCTTGCCGTCGTTATAAAGCAGGAAGCCACCACCGCCGATCCCGGAAGATTGGGGCTCGACCACCGTCAACGCCACCATCACCGCCATCGCGGCGTCGGCCGCGCTGCCGCCCTCGCGCAGGATCTCACGGCCCGCTTCGGAGGCCAGCGGATTGGCGGTCGATACGACCCCGCCGGCGGCATGCGCTGCGATCGGCATGCACAGCAGGACGAAGGCGAGCAACCGAACGATCATGAAAGCGACCTTCCTATTCCGTTCCGACTGCCTGCGCGACAGTGGCGAAACCGTCCCGCGCCAGCAACGCCTTGAGCCCGACCGCGATTCGTTTCGCCAGCCCCGGCCCTTCATAAACCAGCGCCGAGTAGAGCTGCACCAGACACGCGCCGGCGCGAATTCGGGCATAGGCGTCCTCGGCGCTGGCGATCCCGCCCACCCCGATCAGCGGCAGCGCGCCGCCCGTGGCCTTGCGGAAGTCGCGCAGCCGCTGGAGCGCGAGCGTCTTCAGCGGCGCGCCCGACAATCCCCCCGTTTCGGATGAAAAAGAAGATTTGAGCGGCGGTCGGCCAATGGTCGTGTTGGAAACGATCAGCCCGTCGATGCCCTGTTCGATCGCGACCGCCGCGATATCGTCGATGTCGCTCGGCTCCAGATCGGGCGCGACCTTAAGGAAAATCGGCGGAATCCCGAGTCCCCGCGCCGCCATCACCCGTTCCAGCAACTCCTGAAGCGCCCCGCGATCCTGCAACGCACGCAAACCCGGCGTATTGGGCGAGGAAATGTTGATCGTGAGATAATCCGCGATTCCCACCATGGCGCGCACGCCAGCGACATAATCGGCGATGCGATCAGTCGAATCCTTGTTGGCGCCGATATTGACGCCCACGATCCCGCGCCGTTTGCCGCTGCCAAGCCGCTCAGCCGCCGCCCTGAGCCCGCCATTGTTGAAGCCCATGCGGTTGATGACTGCCTGGTCTTCGACCAGCCGAAACAGGCGCGGTTTGGGATTGCCGGCCTGCGGCAGCGGGGTCAGGGTTCCGACCTCGACGAAGCCGAAGCCGAGCCCAAGCAATTGCACGGGTGCGAGCGCATCCTTGTCATAGCCCGCCGCCAGCCCGATTGGATTCGGAAAATCCAGCCCCGCGAGTTGGGTTGCGAGCACCGGATCGGCCGGGACAGGAGAAAGCGACGGCACCGCCGCCAGAGCCTTGAGGCTCAGCACATGCGCGCGTTCGGCATCCAGCGCGAAGACCAATGGCTTGAGCAGCGTGTAAAGGGCCATGGGCTGCCTATGGCAGCGCCAGCGCGCCGGGTCAAAACCGTCGATAACAAGCTTTTGCTTGCTTCATTTTGACCCGGAAGTCGATTTTGTTCAATACACGCGTATCGATCCCCCTTATCCGCTACCTTGCGACCCGAAGGACTTCCAATGGAAGGCCTTTTACTCAAGCCCGGCGGACCTGCTCCGCCGGGCTTTTTTCTACCTACCAGTATTTTTAATCCATTTTCGTGCCATTTTAGGATATTAGCCCTCCGGGGCATGGCAGGGGAGTGGTGTGCGCGAACTGGGAACGCCGATCGGGCTGCGATATTATGTGCCCGCTCCGTCGCTCCGGAGCGTTGTGTCGTCCTATTATGTGTTTCATGCCGACCTGCCCTTTTACACCGATGTGATGCGGGCCGATCTGCCGCAGCTTCGTTTCCTTGTGCGGGGCAGCGCGGTCTATGATTTCCTTGACGGCCATCGCGCGCAATCCCCCCGCGTCAGCTTGCTTGGCCCCACGTTCGGCGCCTATCGCTTCGATGCCACCGGGCCGCTGCTCGTGCTCGGCATCGGCCTGCAACCCGCCGGTTGGGCCGCCTTGATCCGCGAAGATGCGAACCGTTATGCCAATCGCATCGAAGATGCCGAGCCGCTCTTCGGCGAGATTCTGCTCAAGGCGCTCGGCGTGCTTGAAGGCATGGACCATCATTCCGACATGATCGCAGTGGCCGATCAGCTGATCGGCGCGTTGATGATGCGCGTGCCCGAACCGAATTTCTGGTTCACCAGCGTGACCGATGCGTGGCTGGCCTCCTCGCGCTCGCCCGAGGTCGATGCGCTGATCGAAAGGATCGGCATGTCGACCCGGCAGGTCGAGCGGCTGGCCAACCGCACCTATGGAGCGCCGCCCAAGCTGCTCGCGCGCAAATATCGGGCGCTCAAGGCAGCGAACGAACTTTCGAAAGGCTCCCGATCCTGGCTTGATGTCGGCGGTGACATCTTCTCGGATCAATCGCATTTCATCCGGGAGTTCCGGCAGTTCGTCGGCGTCACGCCGAATCAGCTTGTCGTCCAGCCGCCGCTCGTGATGCGGCTTTCGCTCGAACGGCGCAGGGCAATCCAGGCGCTGCCGGAGCTGACCCAGATCACCTGAGCATGATCCATCCATAATGGATGCGTTTCCGCTCCGGAACCGAATGTTCCGAAGCAAAATGGAGGCGTCTCAAACGGCGGAAATCCGCCTGCCTGTTAGCATCGATTTCGTTCTTCCGGGGATGAAATCATGCTTCACACGCCGATTCTGGCGCAGGACCTGCGCGCCCTTCTCGACGCCTGCGAAACGCTTCATGGCAGGGTCAGGCTGCTGCTGCGCCATGCCAAATATCAAATGGTCACTGATGCCGAAACGGCGGCGGCGGTCCACGCCCTGCGTTACCGCGCCTATCATGAGGCCGGCGCCGCCGCCCCGCGCGAGGATGGCAGGCTCTCGGACGATCATGATGGCGACGTCCATGCCTCAACGATCGCGTTGCGCTTCAAGGGCGTGCTCTGCGCATCGATCCGGCTTCATGTGGTGACCGAACCTTGGCAAACGTCTCCTGCGCTGGATGCCTTTTCCGACGAATTGAGGCCGCTGGTCGGCGGCGGGCAGCGGCTGGTGGACGCCAACTGCTTCTGCGTCGATCCCGCGCTCAGCGGCCGTGTGCCGGAGCTTGCCTATGCCATGCTCCGCCTGCCCTTCCTCACCGCCGACCTGCGGCCCCGCAGCCGAATCACCGCGACCGTCACCGCGCGGCATCGCCCCTTCTACCTCCGCACGCTCCGTTGCGACGAGATTGCCCCGCCACGTCCCTATCCCGGCCGGGCCAGGCCACTGGGCCTGACGCTCTGCGACGTGGCGCGCGAACGGGCGAACATTCTCGCGCGCAATCCTTCCTTCGAACCGCTGCCGGGGGAAGCGGCGCTGATCGGCCTCGACCGCATTGGTATTATCTCCGAGGCCGTCGCGGCATGACGACAACCGCCGCCGCACCACCGCCCCGCACGCTCAGCCTCGCCGGCGGGATGATGCCGGCGATCGAACGCCTGCTCGGCCGCCTCTCACAGGTCGGCGACCGGCCCTTTTTCGTGAGCGGCGCTTTTCCCTGGGTCAGGCGGATGGAGAGCTTTTACCCCGCGATCCGGGGCGAGGTGCTCGATCTCCTCAAGCATGACGCCCCGATCCCGGGCTTCGAGCAGATCTCGACCGATCAGGCGAAGCTTTCCGATGATCGCCGCTGGAAGACCTATTTCTTCCTCGGCTACGGTCTGCGATTTGAGGATAATATCGCGCGCTGCCCGGCAACCTGGGCGGCGCTAAGCGGTGTTCCCAGCCTCACCACCGCCTTCTTTTCGGTGCTCGAGCCGGGCAAGCGCCTCCCGCCCCATCGCGGGCCATACAAAGGCGTGCTGCGTTACCATCTCGGCATCCTGATTCCCGAACGGGCAGATGCCTGCGGCATCGACGTCGCCGGAGAACAGCGGCACTGGCGCGAGGGTGACAGCCTGATCTTCGACGACACCTTCGTCCACAGCGCATGGAACGACAGCGCCGAACGCCGCATCGTCCTGTTCGTCGATTTCGCCCGCCCGCTGCGTTTTCCCGCCAATCTGGTCAATCGCGCCATACTCAGGCTCATCGCCCGCAGCGGCTATGTGCAGGAGGCGAAGCTCAACTATCGTCAGTGGAAGGCAATGCAGCACGGGAACTGACCGCGGCGCATTGCCATTTGTCCCGTCACGCGGCATCGCCTGCCACGGACGGAGGACGGCATGGCTTCCAGCGAGGCGAAAGAAGGACGGAGCGAGGCGCGGACGCCGATCCACGCCCCGCTGCGCGTGCCGCTGTTCCGGCGCTTGTGGCTCGCCAGCCTCATGTCCAATTTCGGGCTGATGATCCTCGGCGTTGGCGCCGCCTGGGCGATGACCCAGCTTACGACCGCCGCCGACATGATCGCGCTGGTGCAAAGCGCGATCATGCTGCCGGTCATGATGTTCGCGATTCTGGCTGGCGCGATCGCTGACATGTACGATCGCCGCCGCGTCGGCCTGGTCGCGGTGTCGATCTCGCTTCTCGGCAGCGTGGCGCTTTCGCTGCTGACCGCCGCCGGCATGCTTGGCCCGTGGACCTTGCTTGGCCTTTGCATGCTGATCGGCAGCGGCACCGCGCTGCTCTGGCCCGCCTGGGCGGCCGCCGTGAACGAACAGGTGCCGGCCGAGGTGCTTCCGCAGGCGATCGCGCTCAATTCGATCAGCTTCAACATCGCCCGCAGCATTGGCCCGGCGCTTGGCGGCTTGATTGTCGCAGCAGCCGGAACGGTCGCCTCTTTTGCGTCCAATGTGCTGCTCTATATCCCGTTGCTGATCGTGATGTTGATGTGGCAGCGCAAACCGGAAGTGTCGCGCCTGCCGCCGGAACGGCTCTATCGGGCGGTCAGTTCGGGCGTTCGTTACGTCTTCCACTCGCCGCCCATCCGCATCATCCTCATCCGTACATTTTCCATCGCTCTCGCGGGTGGGTCGATTTTCGCGCTGATGCCGCTGGTGGTCCGCGATCTGCTGAAGGGCGAGGCGCTGGTCTATGGCATAGCCCTCGGCGCCTTCGGTATCGGCGCCGTGACGAGCGCGCTTAATATCGGCCTGATCCGTGATCGGTTCGATCATGATCGGGTGCTTGCCGTCGCGGCGCTCCTGATGGCGGCGATGATCGCCGTGGTGAGCGTCAGCACCCATTTCCTCGTGACGCTGGTCGCGCTCGCGCTGATCGGCGGCGGCTGGATGGCGAGCATGACCCTGTTCAACATCGCCATCCAGATTTCGGTGCCGCGCTGGGTCGGCGGGCGCACGCTCGCGACCTTCCAGACCGCAACCGCCGCCGGCGTCGCGATCGGAAGCTGGGGGTGGGGGCATGCGACGGATTCCTATGGCGTCACCGCCGCGCTCCTGATTTCCGCCGCCATGATGACGGTCACCGCCCTGCTCGGCCGCTGGCTCCCAATGCCGCGGATGGACGGCGGCGATCACGAGCCCGTGGGGCTGGAGACGCCGCACTTCGCGCTGGCGCTGACCGGGCGAAGCGGCCCGATCGTCGTCGAGGTCGAATATCGCGTCGATCAGGCCGACGCCCGCACTTTCTACGGCGTCATGCAGCAGGTGCATCAGACCCGTCACCGCAACGGCGCCTATGACTGGTCGATCTCGCGCGACATCGCTGATCCGGAGCTGTGGACCGAGCGCTATCATTGTCCCACCTGGCACGATTATCTGCGCCTGCGCGACCGCTATACCGCTGAGGACATCGCGCTTCAGGAGCGGGCCTATGCCCTCCATCAAGGACCTGAGCCAGCCCAGATCCGCCGCATGCTCGAGCGTCCATTCGGATCGGTCCGGTGGCGCGAGGACGCGCCCGATCGCGGCGTCGAACTCCTGTCGAACGTGAACCCGCTCGGCGGCGGCTAGGGAGCCTGGCGCCTGAGCCCCGTCATCAGGTTCGCGACCATCGCCCCGGCAAGCATGCCCGCGGAGGAAGATGCCGGTGCTTTCCCCTCAATCAACAGCATTGCCAGCCCGTGCACGGCGGACCAGCAGGTAAGCGCGGCGACGCTCCTGGCGTGCTGGTCATCGGCTGAAAAGCGAAGCTGTCCGGCTTTGGCCGCATGCAGGATTGCGTCTTCAAGCACTGACTTGGCGCCAATGCCAGCCGCCTCCGTTTCATCGGGCATTGCTTTGCCCGCAAGTTCGGGACCGAACATCAGCCGGTAAAGCGCCTGATTCTCCACCGCGAACTGGACATACGCCACGCCCGTAGCCGCGAGCGCCAGATCGGCGGGCTCCACGCCCGCGCTTTCGGTCAGCATCCGGTCGCGCAGCATATCGAAGCCCACCCCCGCCAGCGCCGTGAGCAGATCGCGCTTGGTCGGGAAATGCTTGTTGGGCGCACTATGCGAAACGCCCGCACGACGCGCCAGCTCGCGGATCGAGAAGCTCCAGCCGCCCTCCTCCGCCAGCAGCGTCAGCGCGGCGTCGATCAACGCGCGCCGCAAATCCCCATGATGATAGCTGCGCGGCTGATGCTCCAGGTCGGTCATGATCGCGAGCCATAACCACGAGAATCAATGTTGACAATGGCTACATGGGAAAGCGCACCAGACTTCCAGCTTGACCTGACCGCGCCGCATCCCCATTTGCAAATCGGAACGAATCAATCCGATTTGAGGTTATGCGGCTTTCAAACCTGTCAGATTATGCGATCGTCATGCTCTCCGCCGCCGCTCGCGGGGGGAGCATTTCGGTGTCTGCGGCGATGCTGGCGGAGGAGACCGGCGTGCCGCTCCCGACCGCGCAGAAGCTGATGGGCCGCCTCGCCATCGCCGGCCTGCTCAAATCGACGCGCGGCAGCGGCGGCGGCTTCCGCCTCGCCCGTGACCCGTCGCAGATCAGCCTCGCCGATATCGTCGAGGCGGTCGAAGGCCCGATCGCCATGACATCCTGCGTCGAGGAAGGCCGCCACGATTGCGGGCTTGAAACAGCCTGCAAGGTCAAGCCGCACTGGGGCGCGGTCAACACAGCGGTAAAAGGCGCGCTCGGCGGCGTCAGCCTCGCCAGCCTGTCGGGAGCCGCATAATGGCCACCAAGAATGCCGAAGCCATCGCCGCCGCGGACAAGGCCTCCACCTACGAATGGGGCTTTTCCAGCGATATCGAGCAGGATTTCGCCCCCAAGGGCCTGTCCGAGGACACCGTCCGCTTCATCTCGGCCAAGAAAAATGAGCCGGAATGGATGCTCGAATGGCGCCTGAAGGCCTATCGCCACTGGCTGACGATGACGCCGCCGGACTGGGCCAAGCTCAACGTCCCCCCGATCGATTATCAGGACGCCTATTATTACGCCGCGCCCAAGGCGAAGAAGGAACTGGCCTCGCTCGACGAGGTCGATCCCGAGATCCTGCGCGTCTACGAAAAGCTCGGCATCCCGATCGAGGAGCAGAAGATGCTCGCGGGCGTGGAGGGCGCGCGCAAGGTTGCAGTCGATGCGGTGTTCGACAGCGTCTCGGTCGCCACCACCTTCCGCGCCGAGCTTGAGCGCGCAGGCGTCATCTTCCGCTCGATCAGCGAGGCGATCCGCGAATATCCGGAGCATGTGAAGAAGTGGCTCGGCAAGATCGTGCCGATGCACGACAATTATTTCGCCACGCTCAACTGCGCAGTCTTCTCCGACGGCACCTTTGTCTACATCCCCGAGGGCGTCCGCTGCCCGATGGAGCTGTCCACTTATTTCCGCATCAATGCCGAAAATACCGGCCAGTTCGAACGCACGCTGATCATCGCCGAAAAGGGTAGTTACGTCTCCTATCTCGAAGGCTGCACCGCGCCGATGCGCGACGAGAACCAGCTCCACGCCGCCGTGGTCGAACTGGTCGCGCTCGACGATGCCGAGATCAAGTACAGCACCGTCCAGAACTGGTATCCCGGCGACGCCGAGGGCAAGGGCGGCATCTATAATTTCGTCACCAAACGCGCGCTCTGCCAGGGCAAGAACAGCAAGGTGAGTTGGACCCAGGTCGAAACCGGCAGCGCGATTACCTGGAAATATCCAAGCTGCGTGCTGGCCGGGGAAAACAGCGTCGGCGAATTCTATTCGGTCGCGGTGACGAACAATTACCAGCAGGCCGACACCGGCACCAAGATGATCCACCTGGGCAAGAACAGTCGCTCGACGATCGTCTCCAAGGGCATTTCGGCCGGCAAATCCAACAACACCTATCGTGGGTTGGTGCGCGTCGGCCCCACGGCGGAAAATGTCCGCAACTTCACTCAGTGCGACAGCCTGCTGCTCGGCGCGGAATGCGGCGCGCACACCGTACCGTACATCGAGGTGCGCAACCCCTCCGCCCAGATCGAGCATGAAGCCACCACCAGCAAGATCAGCGACGACCAGCTCTTCTACGCGATGCAGCGCGGGCTGGATCAGGAAAGCGCAGTCGCCCTGATCGTCAACGGCTTCGCGAAAGAGGTGCTGCAACAGCTCCCGATGGAATTCGCCGTAGAGGCGCAGAAGCTGCTGGGCATTTCGCTTGAGGGCTCCGTCGGATGATCGCGCGCCACAAATCTCCCTCTCCCCGGCGGGGAGAGGGTCGGGGTGAGGGGGAGCGAACCGCAGGCGAGCGTCCCACCTCGAATGTCGTAACCCCTCACCTGTTCCGAAAAATGGACGTTCACTGGACGTCCATTTTTTCGGGACACCTTTCCCCGAGGGAGAGGGCTTTTAGCGCCCACCCCGTCATGCCGGACTTGATCCGGCATCCCGCTTCTTCATGGACAGCGATGGAAGGCATCTGGACCCCGGATCAAGTCCGGGGTGACGATGCACTTCATCTCTCCACCCGTCACCCCAGCGAGCGGGCGGTGCTTGAGGGGAGCGTATGGTGATGACGGCAATAATCACAACCC
>CAYLIK010000033.1:0-12189 GCA_964383565.1 uncultured Sphingomonadaceae bacterium | reverse complement strand
CGAGCGGGCGGTGCTTGAGGGGAGCGTATGGTGATGACGGCAATAATCACAACCCGCATCGAGCATCACAAAGACGGCTCGATGTGCGCCAAGGGACAAATGCTTGGTGACGAACTCCACGGCTATTGGGAGTGGTATCGCAAAGATGGAACGCTCAAGCGGTCGGGATATTTCGACCAAGGCGTCCAGACAGGCGTTTGGACTACATATGATGCTGACGGAGCGCCTTACAAAACGACCCACATGAAAAGACATCATCATGCTCCAAATCAATAACCTCCAGACCGAAATCGACGGCAAGCAAATCCTCAAGGGCCTGACGCTCGCGCTCAATCCGGGCGAGATCCATGCGATCATGGGGCCGAACGGCGCGGGTAAGTCGACGCTCGCCTACACGCTCGGCGGCCGCCCCGGCTATGAAGTGACGGGCGGAAGCGTGCGCTTCAATCCCGGTCCCGCGTGCTCCGGCGAAGGCCGGAGCGTTGGCGATGATGAGCAGCGCTCCGGCCTGCGCCGGAGCACGGAGGACGCTGGAATCGATCTGCTCGCTCTGGCCCCGCACGAACGCGCTGCCGCCGGCCTGTTCCTCGGCTTCCAATATCCGGTCGAGATTCCCGGCGTTTCCAACGTCCAGTTCCTGCGCGAGGCGCTCAACGCGCAGCGCAAGGGGCGCGGTGAGGCACCGCTCAGCGCCGCCGATTTCCTCAAGGTCGCGCGCGCGCAGGCCGATGCGATGGGCATGAACCTCGATATGCTCAAGCGCGCCGTGAACGTCGGCTTCTCGGGCGGCGAGAAGAAGCGCAACGAGATGGTGCAGATGGGGATCATCGATCCAAAGCTCGCGATCCTCGACGAGACCGACAGCGGCCTCGACATCGATGCGCTGCGCGTCGTCGGCGAGGGCATCAACCGCATCATGCGCAAGCCCGACAAGGCGGTGCTGCTCATCACCCACTATCAGCGCCTGCTCGATTATGTGAAGCCGGACTTCGTCCACGTGCTGGCGGGCGGCCGCATCGTCCGTAGCGGCGGTCCCGAACTGGCCCATGAGCTTGAGCGCGAGGGCTACGCACAGGTGGCCGCATGAGCGCTTTCCTACACATATCGCATCATCCATGATCGATTCCGTAAAGTTGAATGGAATCAATATGATACTTCATACGCAGATAGCCGAGATGCGCGATGATTGTGAAGTTACGAAAGGTGGCGCCCAGAGCCGTCATGCCAGCGTAGGCTGGCATCCATGGCTTTCTCGGCAAAAGTCGGCGCCCGTTGCGACAGAGATGGACCCCAGCCTGCGCTGGGGTGACGAGAATTGGTTGTGACCCTCCTACTCCCCACCACCCGCGACGAATCCTGGCGCTGGTCGGACTTGTCCGCCTTGCCTACGCTTGCCGACGCGCAACCCGCCGGAAACGCACCCGATGTCGGCCATCTCTGGATCGGCCACGGCCCCCGCCTGCTGTTCGTGGACGGCCAGCTCGATGCGGGCCAGAGCCGCCCCGAAGGCATCGCCATCGGCCCGACCGAGACCCGCAGCGCCCACCCGCTCGGCGCGCTCGCTGCTTCGGCCAAGGGCTGGACGCTCGCCTTGGGCCGCGACCATGCCGCGCCTGCCACGGTCGAGATCATTTACGCCAGCACCGGCGGTGCGAACCATGTCCCCGCCCACATCGTGCTGGCCGAGGACGCGCAGGCGAGCATCGTCGAGACTTTCGTCGGCGAAGGCTGGGCCAACCGCCTGACCAGCATAAGCCTCGCCAACAGCGCCCGCCTGATGCGCGCGATCCGTATCCTCTCAACCGCCGGTTTCGTCTCGTTGCGCGAAGAGGCCGAGGTCGCCAGCAATGCCAGCCTGACCACCACTGTCCTCGCCTTGGGCGACGCCGGCACCCGCATCGACGGCGCGGTGACGCTCGCTGATGATGGCGCCTTTGCCGAGGTCGGCGGCGCCCTGCTCGCGCGCGGGAGCCAGCGTCATGACGCCGCGATCGTCATCCGTCACGCAGCCCCCATGGGCACCAGCCGCCAGCTCTGGCGCGCTGTCGCCGACAACAAGGCGACCGCCAGCATGGCCGCCCGCGTCGAAGTCGCCCGCGATGCCCAGAAAACCGACGGCGAGCAGTCGCTGCGCGGCCTCCTGTTGCAGCGCACCGCGACGATCAACTTGAAGCCCGAGCTCGAAATCTTCGCTGACGACGTGAAGTGCGCCCACGGCGCCACCGTCGGCGAACTGGATGCCAACGCCTTATTCTATCTGGAATCGCGCGGCCTAACGCCTGAGCGCGCCGAAGCCCTGCTCACCCGCGCCTTCGTCGCCGACGCGATCGACCGGATTGGCGATGAAGCCGTGCGCGAGGCTTTTGCGAAAGACGCGGAAGCGTGGATGGAGGCGGTGATATGAAGCACGCCCTTCTTATCCCCCTCCCGCTTGCGGGAGGGGCTAGGGGTGGGCAACCACGTCTCGGCACTGACAGCATTCGCCGCAATCGCGAGCCCACCCCCAACCCCTCCCGCAGGCGGGAGGGGAGATGATGGCAACCCTCGCTTCCACCCGCCCCCTCGACCGGCTCGCCGATTTCCCGGCGATTCCCGAAGGCTGGGCCTATCTCGACACCGCCGCCACGGCGCAGAAGCCCAGGCCGGTGATCGACGCGATCACGCGCGGCTATGCCGAGACCTATGCGACCGTCCATCGCGGCGTCTATCAGCGCTCGGCCGACATGACGCTGGCATTCGAGGCATCGCGCCGCCGTGTCGCGCGGTTCATCAATGCACCTTCGCCCGACGAGATCGTCTTCGTGCGCGGCGCGACCGAGGCGATCAACCTCGTCGCCCACAGCTGGGGCAACAGCCTCAAGCCCGGCGACCGCATCCTGCTTTCGACGCTGGAGCATCACAGCAACATCGTGCCGTGGCAGCTGCTGCGTGATCGCACCGGGATCGAAATCGACGTCGCCCCGCTTACCGAGGACGGCAAGATCGATCTCGATGCGGTCGAGGCGATGCTGACCCCGGCGCATAAGCTGGTCGCGCTCGCCCATGTCTCGAACGTGCTAGGATCGATCCTGGACGCTCGCCGCGCCGCCGATCTGGCGCATGCGGTGGGCGCGAAGCTGCTGCTCGATGGTTGCCAGGCCGTGCCGCGCCTCAAGGTCGACGTGCAGGCGCTCGATTGCGATTTCTACGCCTTCTCCGGCCACAAGCTCTACGGCCCGACCGGCATCGGCGTGCTCTGGGCGCGCCACGAAATCCTCAATGCGATGTCGCCTTACCATGGCGGCGGGTCGATGATCGACCGCGTCACCTTCGAAAAGACCACCTACGCTCCGCCTCCCGCCCGTTTCGAAGCGGGAACGCCGCATATCGTGGGCGTGATCGGCCTCCACGCGGCGATCGATTATGTCGAATCGATCGGCCTCGATGCGATCCACGCACATGAAACGGCGCTGGTGAAGGCGACGCGCGATGCGCTGCATGGGATCAACAGCATCCGCCTGTTCGGACCGGAGGACTCAGCCGGAATCGTAAGCTTCGCGATCGAGGGGGTGCATCCGCACGACATCGGCACCATATTGGACGAGGAACAGGTGGCGATCCGCGCGGGGCATCACTGCGCGCAGCCGCTCATGGACCATCTGGGCGTGCCAGCGACCGCGCGAGCGAGCTTCGGGGTATATAACAGTGAACAGGATGTGGCCGCGCTGGTGCGGGGGCTTGAACGAGTGGCGAGAATTTTCGGATGAGTGATGAACCGAATATCAGGATCGAAGAAGTAGACGGCGTCAACACGCCGCCCCGCGCGCGCGTCGAGGATGCGGAGCCGGCCACGGCCAATGTACCACGCAAGGCGGATTATCTCGAAGGCTTCCTCAAGCAGCAGCCGCAGGAAACCGGCGCGGGCGAGCCTGGGGGTTCAGTCTATGACGGCGTGATCGCGGCGCTCAAGGACATTTATGATCCGGAAATTCCGGTGAATATCTACGATCTGGGCCTGATCTACGGCGTCGATGTCACGGATGACGGCCACACCGTGGTCACGATGACGCTGACCACGCCGCACTGTCCGGTCGCGGAATCGATGCCGGCCGAGGTCGAAATGCGCGTCGGCGCGGTGCCGGGCGTGGGCGATGCCGAGGTCAATCTGGTCTGGGATCCGCCCTGGGATCCGCAGAAAATGTCGGACGAAGCCAAGCTCGAACTGGGGATGTTGTGAAAAACTCCCTCTCCCTTTCAAGGGAGAGGGTCGGGGAGTGGGTGATTCGGTTGGATTTGGCAAAACTTTGCCAACGTCACCCACCCCAACCCCTCCCTTGAAAGGGAGGGGCTAAGGAGCAAAAGATGAACGATGTGACCACCAAAGTCCGCCAGCGCCCCGCCGCTGTCATCCTGACGCCCTCCGCCGAGGCGCGCGTGATGGAGCTGATGGCGAACGCGCCTGCGGATGCGATCGGCGTGAAGCTCTCGACCCCGCGCCGGGGCTGCTCAGGCCTCGCTTATTCAGTCGATTATATCAGCGAAGCCGATCCGTTCGACGAGAAGATCGAGACCCCCGGCGGCGCTTTCTACATCGATGGCGGCTCGGTACTCTATCTCGTCGGGTCGACGATGGACTGGGTCGAGGACGATTTTACCGCCGGCTTCGTCTTCAACAATCCCAACGCCAAGGGCGCCTGCGGCTGCGGCGAGAGCTTTACGGTCTAGAAGCCGACCGTGAACCGCACCGCCGCGCCGACATCGTTCGGCATCGCGGCGATATTGCCCGGATCGCGCCGGAAGAACAGATTGGTATCGACCCAGCCCGCGCCCAGCACCCGGCCATAATTGGCCTCAAGGTCAAGCTCCCGGCCCCGCGCGGCTAGGCTCAGCATCGTCGGCGTATAACTGGTCGTCAGCGTCGCATAATCATAACCCGTCGGCAGATTCAGCCGATATCCGCCACTTTCGACCCGCAACGGCTGCGCAATCCGGAGGCCCATCCGGCTGACGCTGCCCTGCCGAACGACATCGAAGCTAAAGGCGTTGCTCTGGAGCCGTCCGCGGGTCAGCGCGCCACCTGCATCGGCCCGGGTCCAGGCCTGCCGCAATTGGCCGCGCAGACTCCAATTGTCATTCAGCGCAAGGCCGAAATCGAGATCGGCCAGCGATGTAGTCGCACCGCCGCCGCCCAGCGCCGCGCCGAAGCGGGCGCCGAGTACTGAACTGTCTTCCCGCATCATCCCCGCTGCCACACCGATCCGAAGCGGACCAAAGGCGCGGTCGGCACGGGTGCTCAGCAGCGTATAACGCGGCGCGGTCTCGCCCAGCTTGAGGCGGCGCGCGTTGCCCTGCTCACCCGAAACGGTCAGCGACCAGCGACCCAGCTCATGCCGGACACCCAGTGCCATATCGCGGTTCGCATCGAAACCGGGGCTATAGGTCGGATCATTAGCGATCAGCCAGCTTGCCTCCGGCGCGGGCGCGGCATCGATCCGCTCGCCAAAGCTCGCAAAGCCGGTCGTCCGTGCACCCAGCCGAAGCGAAACCGAACCGCCCAATGTGCGCGGCCTCGGATCGGGCCGATTGGAGAAGGCCTGCGAATCCTCGCCCATCCAGCGCGCGACGTTGGGATCGGCCAACATGCTTGTCCCGCTGACGCGCAGCGCCACCGAGGCATTGCCAAGATCGATCGAACTGCGTCGCGCATCATTGCCAATCGCACTGGTCAGCGGCTTGATCGCCGCCATCCGGCGGAGCGTGCTGCCGATGTTGAAGCTGTAAGCCCGCGCATATTTATCGAGGAACACCGCTTGCCCGGATACTGACGCATTGGCGTCACCCATCGCCGGCGAAAGCGTTGCATTATTGTCGAGCGACACCGGCACGGCGCTCCCGGCCAGCGAACTCGATCCCTGCGGCTGGAAAGCGCCGGTAAGATTAAGAATGCCCCGTCCGAACATCGCGTCCGGTCCCGTATCGCCTGCATCCGTGGCGGTGCTCATCAGCAAATCGACGATTTGCGCACCCGTGAGGTTGGGGAAGGCTTGCGCGAGTAACGCCACCGCTCCGGAAATTGCGGGGGCGGAATAGGACGTCCCTGAATATAGGTAATAATCGCCAGCATCGTCGAACGTCATGACCCTGCTGCCAAACGCCGTAAGATAGAAATTGGCATAGCTGCCGGCGGGGTTCGCAAAACTGGATTTCACATAGGTCGAGCTATTTTGCGCAAGCACATTGTGCGATCCGGCAATGATGACGAGGCCACGTGCTGATGGATCATTAGCGAACTGGGCAAATGCGTCCGGCTGGGTTTCAGCGACAGTACAATCCGCCGTGACAGCGCCACAATTGCCGGCGGCGACGACCACGATGATGCCCACCGCTGTCGCCCGACCTACTGCGGCTTTCAAACCGCTGCTCATGGCGTTTCCGCCCAGCGACATGTTGATCACACGCGCGCCGTTGGTACGCGCATAATCAACTGCATCCGCGAGCACGTTATCGAAATGCTGGCATCCATCGCTGCCTGTGCAGCTGTTGACGGCGTCAGTGCGCAGCGCCAGCACGGTCGCGTTATAGGCGACGCCGAGGATGCCCCTGCCGTTGGCGCCTGCGGCTGCGACCGCCGTGACTGACGTGCCGTGTCCATCCTCGGTATCGCCATCGGCAAAACCACGGTTGGCGACCATGTCCTTGCTCGCGGAATCGATGCGGCCCGTAAACTCGCCATTGGCATCGGTAAGACCGCTGTCGAGGATCGCGATCTTCACGCCAGCGCCCGTGGCGCCGGCATTATAGGCGTTGACCGCATTGGCCTGATAGGCGGCGTTGGAACCACCGTTCGCGTTGCCCGCCTGATATTCTGTCTGCGTGAATGTGCCGCTCGGTGTCGGCGTTGGAGAAGGCGTGGGCGCCGGCGTAGGCGTAGGCGTTGGACTACTAGGCGGAGTGGGGGTGGGAGTGGGGGTCGGCGTGGGCGTCGAACCGACGCCGCCTCCACCGCCGCCGCAACCGGCGACCAGAAGAGAGAGACAGGATGCGAGGAGGAGGGTGCGATGTTTGGCCATGGTTTCCCTGTTAACCATGAAATGTCTTACTGAAACGTAACCATAGCCTTTTTGGCTCCATGGCGACAGTTGCTGTGCAGTCGCCCCTCGGGTAGGCGCGCGGCATGCTTCCCGCGCTTGCCCATGTCGATTGCTGGATCTTCGATCTCGACAATACGCTCTATCCGCCCTCGGCCGATCTGTTCGGGCGGATCGATGTCCGCATGGGGCAATATATCCAGCGGCTTCTGGGCTGCGACCCGATCGAGGCGCGGCGGGTTCAGAAAAGCTATTTCATGGATCATGGCACCACGCTTGCGGGCTTGATGGCGCATCATGGCACTGATCCCAACGACTTCCTCGATTTCGTGCACGACATCGAAATGGACTCGGTCGTCGAGGACAAGCAACTGGTCCAGGCGGTCGCTGATCTGCCCGGCCGCAAGCTGATCTTCACCAACGGCGATGCGACATATGCGTCCCGCGTCCTCGCAAAGCTCGGCCTGTCGAAAAGCTTCGAGGCGATCCACGACATCCATGCCTGCGCCTATCGGCCCAAACCCCAGGCCGAAAGCTATGTAGATATGGTCGCGCGCCTCGCCATCACCCCCTCGACCGCGCTGTTCGTCGAGGATATGGCGCGTAACCTCAAGCCGGCCAAGGCGCTGGGCATGACCACGGTCTGGGTCAACAACGGCTCGGAACGGGGAAGCCACGAAGCCCATCCCGATTTCATCGATTATGAGATCGACGATGTCGGGCGCTGGCTGACTGAGATCAGGGAGACGAAGTGAACATGACCGCCGATTTGCAGACCATCGTCGAAAAGGCCTGGGACGATCGCGATTCCATCAACGCCGACACCAAGGGCGAAGTGCGTGACGCGGTGAACAGCGCGCTCGCAGCGCTCGACAATGGATCGGCGCGTGTCGCGGAAAAGAAGGACGGCCAGTGGCAGGTCAACCAGTGGCTCAAAAAGGCTGTTCTCCTGTCCTTCCGTCTCAACGACATGGAAAAGATCTCCGGCGGCCCGGATGACGCGCATTGGTGGGACAAGGTGCCCTCCAAATTCAACAAGTGGGGCAAGCAGGAATTCCGCGAAGCCGGCTTCCGCGCCGTGCCCGGCTCGATCGTCCGTCGCGGCGCCTTCATCGCCAAGGGTGCGGTGCTGATGCCCAGCTTCGTCAACCTCGGCGCCTATGTCGACGAAGGCACGATGGTCGATACCTGGACGACGGTCGGCAGCTGCGCGCAGATCGGCAAGAACGTCCACCTGTCGGGCGGCGTCGGCATTGGCGGCGTGCTTGAGCCGCTGCAGGCAGGCCCCGTCATTATCGAGGATAATTGCTTTATCGGCGCCCGCTCCGAGGTCGCGGAGGGCGTGATCGTCGAGGAAGGCGCGGTGCTCTCGATGGGCGTCTATCTCGGCGCGTCGACCAAGATCATCGACCGCGCCACCGGCGAGGTGTTCGTCGGCCGCGTGCCGTCCTATGCGGTGGTCGTGCCGGGATCACTTCCGGGCAAGCCGCTCCCCGACGGGTCGCCCGGCCCGTCGCTCTATTGCGCGGTGATCGTGAAGCGCGTCGACGCCCAGACGCGGGCCAAGACCGGGATCAATGAGTTGCTGAGGGACTAACAATAACGCCGTCATGCTGAACTTGTTTCAGCATGACGGAGAGTTTAGCCCCTGA
Organism: uncultured Sphingomonadaceae bacterium; assembly: GCA_964383565.1. Taxonomy (GTDB): domain Bacteria; phylum Pseudomonadota; class Alphaproteobacteria; order Sphingomonadales; family Sphingomonadaceae; genus CANJQJ01. Next base: position 3,470 of record CAYLIK010000033.1, on the reverse strand, counting down.
GCTTCGCCCCCAGCTTCCCCGCTGCTGCAACGATGCGATCAGCAATGGCCTTCAGCTCCTCGTCGGTGAAGCTCTTCTCGCCGGGCTGGAGCACCACCTCGATCGCCAGCGATTTCTCGCCCTCCGCCACGCCCTGTCCGGTGAACACATCGAACAAGCTTGCATCGATGATCGCGGCCTTGTCCGCCCCCGCCACCGCACGCAGCAAGTCGCCAGCCGGCAGCGCTTCAGCCACGAGAAAGGCAAAATCGCGCTTCACCGGCTGGAGAGCAGGCGGCGTGTATGCCGCGCGGGTGCGCCCGCTTGCGCGCTTTGCGGGGATCGCATCGAGATGGATTTCCGCGACCATCACACTGCCATCGATATCGAACGCCTTCGCGGTCGCGGGGTGCAGCGTTCCGAACTCAGCCAGCACCGTCTTCGGTCCAAGCCGCAATGTACCTGACTGGCCGGGATGATAGACGCCCGAGACGGGCTCCATCACCTGCAACCGATCGACCGGCGCGCCCGCGGCCGCGAGCAACGCAATGACTTCCGCCTTGGCGTCATGGGCATCGAACGGGCGGCTCTTGCCGGTGCGCCAGTCGCGATCCTCACGGTTCCCCGCAAGGATCAGGCCGAGCATCATCTGCTCGCCCTCCGCCAGATAGCGCCGACCGATCTCGAACAGCGCAATCGATGAAGCCCCACGATCGGCATTGCGTCGCGCCGCCATCAGCAGGCCGGGCAGCAGCGACGGCCGCATCACCTTCAGGTCCTCGCTGATCGGGTTGGCGAGCGTCCACGCGCCTCCCCCGATAGCAGCTGCCTCGCCCTCGCTGATGAAGCTCCACGTCACCGCTTCGGAAAGGCCGCGCGCGGCGGCGGTACGGCGCACGGCGCGCTCAATCACCTGCGCCGGTGTGGCGGTCGGCTTCGCCACGCCTTCGGCGCGCGGCAGCGGGGTCGAAGGGATGGAATCGATCCCGGCGATCCGCACCACCTCCTCGACGATGTCGGCCTGACCGTCGATGTCGCGCCGCCAGCTTGGCGGGCGCACCGTCCAGCCGCCATCCACGCCGAAGCCTAGCTCCTGCAGGATCTTGCGCTGCTGGTCGGCAGCGACATCAAGCCCCGCGAGCTTCCCGCAAAGCGCAGGATCGTAGCGGAAGGTACGGATGCCGTCGGGAGGGCTGCCCGCTTCGATCGCCTTGCTTGGCGTACCGCCGCAAATCTCCGTCACAAGCTGGGTCGCAATCGCCAACCCGGAGTCGAGGAACGCCGGATCGACGCCCCGTTCGAAGCGGCTGCGCGCGTCCGAGGTGAGGCCCAGCTTCTGGCCGGTCTTCGCGATATTCTCGGGCGTGAAATAGGCGCATTCGATGACGATCTCGGTCGTCGTCTCGCTCACGCCTGAATGCTCGCCGCCCATGATGCCGCCGATGTCGTGCACCTCGGCATCGTCGGCGATCACCGTCATGCTGCTGTCGAGCGTATACTGCTTTTCGTTGAGGGCAGTCAGCGTCTCGCCGTCCTTCGCCTTGCGAGCGACCAGCGCCCCCTTCAGCTTGGCGAGATCATAGACGTGCAGCGGACGGCCATGATCGAGCATCACATAGTTGGTGATGTCGACCAGCGCCGAGATCGGGCGCTGACCCGCTGATTTGAGCCGCGCCGTCATCCACTCCGGCGCCGCGCCGTTGCTTACGCCCTTCACGACGCGCCCGAAAAAGGCCGGGCAACCATCGGGATCGTCGATCCGGATTTCGATCGGGCAAGCGTCCGTGGCCTTGATTGTGGGGATGACGAGATTCTTGAGCGTTCCGATCCCCGCCGCCGCGAGATCGCGCGCGATGCCACGCACCCCCATGCAATCCTGCCGATTGGGCGTGATCGCGACGTCGAATACGGGATCGTCGAGCCTGGCATAATCGATGTAGGCAGTACCCACCGGCGCATCGGCGGGCAGTTCGATGATCCCGTCGTGGCTGTCGCCCAGCTCAAGCTCGCGCATCGAACACATCATGCCCTGCGATTCCACGCCCCGGATCGCGGCGAGCTTCAGCGTGACGTCGAGCCCCGGCACATAATCGCCGGGTTGCCCTAACACACCGACTAAACCTGCTCGCGCATTGGGCGCACCACAGACGATCTGGAGCGTTTTACCGCTGCCATCATCGACCGAGAGCACCTGCAGCTTGTCCGCCTGCGGATGCCGCTCGGCGGTCAGCACTTTCGCGATGGTGAAGGGGCGCAGCGCATCCGCCGGATTCTCGACGCTTTCGACCTCAAGTCCGATCCGGGTCAGACTCTCGGCGATTTCGGTCGCCGAGGCAGAGGTTTCGAGATGATCCTTCAGCCAGGAGAGGGAGAATTTCATGCGCCTATTCCCCCCGACAACGTGGGCACGTCGAGCGCGCGGAAGCCATAATGCCGGAGCCAGCGCAGATCGCCGTCGAAGAAAGCGCGCAAGTCGTCCATGCCATATTTGAGCATTGCCAGCCGGTCGACGCCGGTGCCAAAGGCGAAGCCCTGCCATTCATCGGGATCGAGCCCGCAAGCGGCGATCACCTTAGGATGGACCATGCCGCTGCCGAGCACCTCCATCCAGCCTTCCGATCCGCCGATTACCCGCCGACCTTTTTCGCGCGTGTAGCCAACGTCTACTTCGGCCGACGGTTCGGTGAAGGGGAAATAGCTAGGCCGCAGGCGCAGCACGATATCGTCGCGCTCGAAGAACGCCTTGAGGAAGGTTTCCAGCGTCCATTTGAGATGACCCATATGGATCCCGCGATCGATCACCAGACCCTCGATCTGGTGGAACATCGGGGTGTGAGTCGCGTCCGAATCCGATCGATACACGCGACCCGGCGCGATGATGCGGATCGGCGGCTTCTGACTCGTCATCGTTCGGATTTGCACGGGCGACGTATGGGTCCGCAGCAGCATCTTCTTGCCGTTAACCGCCTTGTCGTCGGGAAAATAGAAGGTGTCGTGCATCGCCCGCGCCGGATGCGTCTCCGGGATATTGAGCGCGGTGAAATTATGCCAGTCGTCCTCGATCTCCGGGCCGGTTGCCACCGCGAAGCCGAGATCAGCGAAGATTTCCGCCAGCTCGTCCATAACCTGGCTCACCGGATGCACTGATCCCTGTCGCCCAGCGGAGACCGGCAGGGTCATATCCAGCCGTTCGGTCGCCAGCCGCGCCTCAAGCACGGCGGCTTCGAGCTGCGCCTTTCGATCGGCGATCGCAGCGGTCACCGCCTCGCGCAGCCCGTGGATTTCCGGCCCCTTGCTCTGGCGTTCCTCCGGCGTCATGCCGCCAAGCGTCTTGAGCAGAGCCGTCACGACCCCCTGCTTGCCGAGCGCCTTGACCCGCATCGCCTCCAGCGCGTCGAGCCCGGAGGCGCCCGCTACCTCGTCAAGCAGCTCCGCCTGGAGGCTCGTTACGTCAGTCATCGATTCACAAATCCCTGTTCGGCGCCGGCCAT
>CAYLIK010000032.1:0-24112 GCA_964383565.1 uncultured Sphingomonadaceae bacterium | reverse complement strand
CTCGGCCCCGTTCGACGATGCCGCATATGCGCTGCTCGGCGCGCAGCGAAACGCCAAGATCCTCGGCATTTTCACCCGGCTCTGGAAGCGCGACGGCAAGCCGCGTTATCTTGGCTATCAGCCCCGCGTGTGGGGGTATCTGGAGCGCGACCTCAAGCACTCGGCGTTGACGCCGGTCACGAACTGGTTCGATCGGAACGTGCCGCATGAACAACGTGCGGCCGCGTGGGATGTCCTCCCTGCATGAGCCGATACCGTAAGCCGCTCGCGCTCCGGCCCAACCCGGCGGAAGCACCGATCCGCACTGCGATGGTAATGGCGGCCGGGCTCGGCAAGCGCATGCGTCCATTGACCGCGAGCCGGCCCAAGCCCTTGATTGAAGTCGCGAAAAAGCCGCTGCTCGATCATGTGTTCGATCATCTGCGCGCGGCGGGGATTCAGCGGGTGATCGTCAACGTCCATTATCTCGCCGATGCGATCGAGGCCCATCTCAAAGCGCGGGTGAAGGACATCGAAGTCATCATTTCCGACGAGCGCAAGAAGCTGCTGGAAACCGGCGGTGGGCTGGTAAAGGCGCTGCCGCTGATCGAGGATGATCACTTTCTGGTCGTCAACAGCGACAATTACTGGGTGGACGGTCCAGTCGATGCGATCCGGCTGCTCGGCCAGCGCTGGGACGAGGAAGAGATGGACGCGCTGTTGCTGACCGTGCCGCTTGCCCGCGCCCATTGCCATCGCGGGCCGGGTGATTTCCATATGGACGCCCTTGGTCGCCTGGCCAGGCGTAAGCCAGGCCGCGTCGCGCCGTTCGTCTATACCGGCGTGCAGGTTGTTTCCCGGCGTCTGCTTGAAGATGCGCCGGAGGGGCCTTTTTCGACCAACATATTGTGGAACAGGGCAATTGCTGCGGGCCGTTGTTATGGTGTCGTCCATCAGGGGCTGTGGTTTGATGTCGGCACCCCGCCTGCGATAGCCCGGACCGAAGCAATTCTCGCTCATGGCTGACGGGGTCAGCCCCAAGGTCTTCACGATACCGCCCCACCGGGCTTTCGCTGATGCGCTGGCTGCGGGGTTGATCGCGCGCAGCAAGGGTGATCGGCTGGCGCTTGCCCGAACAACGATCCTGCTTCCGAACAACCGCGCGCAAAGGACGCTCACCGACGCTTTTGTGCGGCGTGCGGAAGGCGGCGGGTTGCTGTTGCCGCGGATGGTGCCGATCGGCGACCCCGAGTTGGACGACCGGCTGGGCGCTGCGCTCGATCCTGTGGATGGCGTCGAGCCGATTCCGCCCGCGATCGAGCCGATCGAACGACAACTGATTCTCGCTCGCCTGGTCCAGCGCGCGCGAACGCGTCTGGGCGATCCGATCGATGCGGCCGAGGCGATGCGGCTGGCGGCGGATCTTGCCCGCGTGATCGACCAGCTTCTGGTGGAGGAGGTGTCGCCGTCGCGGCTGAAGGATGCGGTGGTTCCCGATCTGGCCGGGCATTGGCAGGCGTCGCTCGCTATACTCGAGACGCTGCTCGAAGACTGGCCGCGCGAGCTGGCCGCGCGGGGTCTGATCGACCTCGCCGAACGCCGCAACCGGTTGATCGATCGGACGGCGGGGCGCTGGCGCAGGGAAGGTTCGCCAAGTCCGATCGTAGCGGCGGGGATCACCACATCGGCGCCTTCCGTGGCGCGCTTGTTGCGCAGTATTTCCTTGCTCGACAATGGTATGGTCGTGTTTCCGGGAATCGATTGCGACATGCCCGCCGAGGAATGGGATGCACTGGGGCTGCATGATCCCGAGAGCGGACGGCGCGACATCGAGACCCACCCGCAATACCAACTCAAGCTGCTGCTCGACCGGATCGGAGTGGCGCGCGGGGAGGTGCGTCCATGGCGCTGGGGTGGGGGACGCGATTCTCCGGCGGCGCGCGGCAGGGCGGTCGCCAATGCGATGGCGCCAGCTGAATTTACCCACAAATGGCAGAGTTTAAAAACCGGCGAGCGACGGCTTTCGGGCGTCCGGGCGGCGGTCTTCGCGACTCCGGGTGACGAGGCACAGGGGATCGCAATCGCGTTGCGCGAACTGGTGGAGACGCCCGAGCGGACAGCGGCGTTGGTTACACCTGATCGCGCGTTAGCCCAGCGGGTGGTAACGCATTTGAAGCGTTGGGGGATCGACGCCGACGACAGCGCCGGTCAGCCGCTTTCTGCCACCGCGCCGGGAACGCTCCTCATTGGCCTTGCGGAGGCGATCGCCGAGGATTTCGCGCCGGTGCCGTTGCTCGCGCTGCTCAAACATCCGCTGGTGCAGGCGGGCGAGGGACGGGTGGCGTGGCTGGAAGGTGTGCGGCTGCTTGACCGGGCGCTGAGGGGGCCGAGGCCGCCCGCTGGGCTGCACGGGATCGATGCGTTTCTTGCAGGAGGCGAGGGGCGGGATCGACGGGTTCGAGAAGAAGCGCGGCCGTTTTGGAACGAAGCGAGCAAGATCCTCCCCGGCACGGGGAGGGGGACCGCCGCAGGCGGTGGAGGGGGAGCCCGGCTGGGCGCGGTGCCAGCGGCGAGCCCCCTCCACCATGCTTCGCATGGTCCCCCTCCCCGTGCCGGGGAGGACCTTGGGAAATTGCTCGCCGCCCTGCGCGAAGGCGCATCCGCACTTGCCGGCGATGTCGTGTGGGCAGGCCCGGCGGGGCGGCAGGCGGCGGAACTGATCGCGGCGCTGGAGGCGTCGGCTGCGCAGGGGCCGGACCTTGCACGGATCGAAGTGCTGCCGCGCCTGCTGCGCGACCTGTTCGATGGGGTGGCGGTGCGGCCACCACAGGGCGGGCATCCGCGCATCTTTATCCGGGGTCTGATCGAGGCGCGGCTGGGGCAGGAGGATCTCGTCATCCTCGGCGGGCTCAACGAGGGCGTGTGGCCCGGCGTGCCAGCGCCTGATCCCTGGCTGGCGCCGAGCATCAGGCGGGCCCTGGGCCTGCCGAGGCTGGAACGGCGGATCGGTCTCGCCGCGCATGATTTTGCCAGCGCATTGGGCGCGCAGCAGGTGCTGATCACCCGGTCGCGACGGGATGATCGCGCGCCGACGATCGCCTCGCGCTTTTTGTTGCGGCTCGAGGCGATGACTGGTGGCGTGACGCGCGAGCCCCGGCTGTCGCGCTGGACAAAGGCGATCGATGCACCATCGGCGCCGCCAGCCTACGCATCGCGTCCGGCGCCCGCGCCGCCGATCGCAGACAGACCGAGAGAAATCGCGGTCACCAAGCTTGATCGTCTCAAGGCCGATCCCTTTGCTTTCTATGCCGATGCGATGCTGAAGCTGTCGCGCTGGGACATGGTCGATGCCGATCCGACGCCGGCCTGGCGCGGGACGATGCTACACGCGGTATTTGAGGCATGGATGAAGGAGGATCGCTGCGATCCTGTGAAGCTGCGCGGTCGTGCTGCGGCGATGCTGCACGATCTGAAGGCGCATGCCGTCATGAAGGCATTGTGGGAGCCGCGCTTGATGGAGGCGATTGAGTGGGTCGTTGGCCAGATGCAGGCCAATGCCGCGCAAGGGCAGGTCCCGGTCACCGCGGAGATTTTTGGCGATGCTGAGGTGGCCGGAGTCCGGCTCTATGGCAAGGTGGATCGGATCGATCGGCTGGCGGACGGCGGGCTGGCGATCATCGATTACAAGACCGGCAAGCCGCCGTCGCGCAAACAGGTGGAGCAGGGCTTTGCTCTGCAGTTGGGGCTGCTCGGGCTTATCGCTGAGAAGGGCGGCTTCAAGGATGTGGCGGGCGCGCCGAAAGGGTTCGAATATTGGTCGATGGCGCGCGACAAGGGGCAGTTCGGGCATGTGGTCAGTCCGGTCGGCGGCAAGGGCATTCCGCCTGAGGATTTCACCACCCATGCTGCGCACCATCTGGTTGAGGCCGTTGAGAAATGGCTGACCGGGAACGCGCCGTTCGTCGCGAAGCTGCATCCTGAGTTTGCGCCCTATGGTGACTATGACCAGCTCATGCGGCTGGAGGAATGGTATGGGCGGACGGATGGCGGAGAGGCGCCGTGAGCGGGCGTGCCTCCTCGCTGGTCCGGCTTGAAGGATCGCAACTACTTGCGTCCGATCCGCGCGAGCTGGTCTGGCTTTCAGCGTCGGCGGGGACCGGCAAGACGCAGGTCCTGACGGGACGCGTGCTGCGCTTGCTGCTGTCTGGCGTACCGCCGGAGACCATCCTTTGCCTCACCTTCACCAAGGCGGGCGCGGCGGAGATGGCTGACCGCATCCATGCGCGGCTCGCGTCGTGGGTGCGAATGAAGGATGCGCAGCTTGGCGAGGAATTGAGCGCGCTGGGCGAGCGGGTGTCGATCGATCGCAGGGATTTCGCGCGCACGCTCTTCGCCAAGGTGCTCGACGCGCCGGGCGGCGGGCTGCGTATCCAGACTATCCACGCCTTTTCGCAGACGCTGCTTGCGGGTTTCCCCGCCGAGGCGGGCTTGTCGCCGGGGTTCCGGCCGCTCGAGGGGCGCGAGCAGGCGGCTCTGGCGCGGCGGACGCTCGCTGATCTGCTGAACGGAGCGGAGGCAGGCGGCGATCTCGGGCTGATCGGGGACGTGCAGGCGCTGAGCTTGCGGCTGGGGGAAGAGAAGGCCGAAGCCTATCTGCAGCGCTGTGCGCGGGATATCGAGGCGATGGAAAGCCTTGGTCCGCGCGAAGGAATCGCGGCGCGGGTGCGCATGGCGCTCGATGTGCCGCTGGGCGACGTCGAGGAGACGATCGTCGCGGCGTGCTGCGACGATGCCTTTGATATTCAGGCGCTCAAACTCATTGCTGCGCACAATGCGGGCTGGGGATCGTCCAACGGCTTGAAGCGGGCGGATGTAATCACGCGATGGCTTGGCGCGAGCGAACGGGCGTCGATGCTGGATGATCTGCATCTGGTGTGGGCGAAAGCGGATGGCGAACCGCGCTCCTTTGCCAAGGGACAGGCGCCGCAGGAGCCTGACTATGCCGAGCTGGCGTTGAGGCTGCACGGGCGCTGCGCGGAATTGCTGGCGCTTCGGGCGAGGGCAGCGCTCGCTGATCTTATCGCGGCGGGGCTGCGGGCGGGACAGGCCTATGCGCTTGCCTATGCTGGTGCGAAACGATCGAGCGGTCTGGTCGATTTCGACGATCTGATCCGGCTGGCGGTGCGGCTGCTCGATACCGACGGGATGGGCGATTGGGTTCGCTACAAGCTCGATCAGGCGACTGACCATATTCTCGTCGATGAAGCGCAGGACACGAATACGCGGCAATGGGCGATCGTTGCCAAGCTAGCGGGCGAATTTTTCGCGGGCGAAGGCGCGAAAGGCAGCAAGCATCGCACGATCTTCACCGTGGGTGATTTCAAGCAAGCGATCTTCGGTTTTCAGGGCACCAATCCGGAAGCGTTCGACGCGGCGCGACGTATTTTCTCAAGCCGGGCGGCGGATGCCGGGCGAGAGATACGACGCCTTTCGCTCGATCGTTCCTTTCGTTCGTCACCGACAGTTCTGGAGGTCGTCGATCAGGTGATCGGGACGTTAGGTGCAGAGGCGTTTGGCGTTTTCGAAAATGTGCCGGTGCATCAGAGCGCGAAGACCAGCCTGCCGGGGCATGTGACGCTCTGGCATCCGGTTTCGTTGCTTGCCAGCGACGGTTCGGATGATGGCGGCGAAGAAGGCTGGATCGACGATGCGACCCGCGATTTCGCGACGCGCCTCGCCAAACAAATCCGGCGCTGGATCGACGAGCGGCTGTGGGTGGCGGGCAAGCAGCGTCCGTTGCGGCCGGAGGACATATTGGTGCTGGTGCGCAAGCGCGGCGATCTTGCGTCGCTGATCGTGGCGCGTCTCCATGCCGAGAGCGTGCCCGTTGCGGGTGTGGACCGGCTGCGGCTCAACGCGCCGCTGGCGGTACGCGATCTGTTGGCGGCAATGCGCTTCGCCGCGCAGCCCGAAGATGATCTGACGCTCGCCAGTCTGCTGGTCTCGCCTTTGTTCGGATGGAGCCAGGGGCAGCTCTACAAGACAGGCTTCAAGCGTGAAGGCAGCCTGTGGCGCGGGGTGCGCCATGATCCGGCTGCGACCGCAACGACCGAGCATTTGCTCGATCTGCTCAACCGCGCCGATTTCACGACGCCGCATGGTTTTCTCGAACATATCCTGTCCGGACCGATGCAGGGGCGCAGGCGATTGCTGGCTCGGCTCGGCGAGGAAGCGCGCGATCCGATCGAGGAACTGGTGAACGCGGCGATCGGCTTTTCGCGCGAAGCGACGCCATCGCTGCAGCGTTTCCTCGACTGGTTCGATCGTGGCGAGGTGGAGATCACGCGTGACCCCTCCGCGCCGCTCGACGCGGTACGGGTGATGACGGTGCATGGGTCGAAAGGTTTGCAGGCGCCGTTCGTGATCCTGGCCGACGCGACGACCGATCCGGCGGCGAGCCGCGCCGGTACGCTCGATTGGCCCATGCGAGAGGATGGCGGCAAGGTGCCGATCTTCCGGCCGCGCAAGCAGGAGCTAGGCGGCACGCTCGCTGAAACGGTCGCGGCGACTGAAGCGCGGGAGACCGAGGAGCATTGGCGGCTGCTTTATGTCGCGATGACCCGGGCCGAAGAGCGGCTGGTGATAGGCGGTGCGCTCGGAACCCGTGCGCGCGGCCTCCCGCCGGAGGGCAGTTGGTATCTCGCCGTTGAGCAGGCGATGGACCTGTTGGGTACGGATAAGGAGGAGGATTTGCTCTGGGGCGACGCGCGGCATTATCGCGGCGTGGCAGCGGAGATGGGCGTGCGCGCCACGCCCAAGGCGAGAGCCGAACTCCCGGCGATCAGCGAGCCGTTATGGTTGCGTCGGACAGCTCCAATCGAAGCCAGACCATCCCGGCCGCTCGCGCCTTCAGCGATCGGGCTCGATCTTGTCGCTGATCCGCCGCCGGGGCCGGCGCTGATGGAGGCGGCGCGGCGGGGAAGGTTGCTCCACGCCCTGTTCGAGCGGCTGCCTGCGGTGGCGCCCGAGCGGCGTCAGCAGGTGGGCGAGCGTTGGCTGACAGGCTCTGCGGGCGTGGCCGACGCGGATCTTGCGCAGGCGTTAGTGGCGCAGGCATGCACGATCATCGGTGATCCAGAGCACGCCGAACTCTTTTCTCCCGATGCGCTGGCGGAGGCGCCGATTGCCGCTGTCGTTGGCGAAGAAGTGGTGGCGGGCACCGTGGACCGGCTGCTGGTGCTGCCGGATCGCGTACGGGTGGTCGATTTCAAGACCGGGCGGCGGGTGCCGAAGGATCTTGATGGGGTGCCTGAACATCATATCGTCCAGATGGCTGCCTATGCGGCGGCGCTGGCGACGGTGTTTCCGGATCGGCCGGTGGAGGCGGCGTTGCTCTATACGTCAGGCCCAAGCCTTTTCGTGCTGCCGCCGACGCGGATTGAGGCGGAAATAGCAAAGCTTCGCGCCTTATCAGGAAAAACATGACGCTGGCTGTTGAGCCTGACCGCCCGCCACACTAAATCAGCCGAGAATAAGGAGTACCGTCCATGGCCACCAAGAAGGTTACCGATCAAAGCTTCCATGACGATGTCATCGCCGCCGAAGGACCGGTGCTGGTGGATTTCTGGGCGGAATGGTGCGGCCCGTGCCGCATGATTGGCCCCGCACTCGAGGAGATTTCGGAGGAGCTGGGCGACAAGGTGACGATCACCAAGCTCAACATTGACGAGAATCCGGACGCGCCCGGCAAATATGGCGTGCGCGGTATTCCGACCATGATCCTCTTCAAGAATGGCGCACCGGCGGCAACCAAGGTCGGTGCGGCGCCCAAAAGCCAGCTCAAGGGCTGGCTCGAAGCGGAAATCTAATCGAACAAAATTCGCTCGGCCAAATCCCATAATTCAGGAGAGGCCGCGCCGATGAGACCCTTGCCCGGAACGTCGGCCCGATAAGAGCTGCCGTCCGGGCGCGCTATTTTGCCGCCGGCTTCGGTGAGGAAAAGCGCACCCGGAACATGGTCCCACGCATGCGTGCGTTCGAATAACGCGATGTCATTTTGTCCAAGCGCCAGTCGAGGATATTGCTCGCCGGCGCAGCGCGGAATGGCGACCAGTTCGATCTTGCCGTCGGCGCGTCCTTCTAAATCGGCTTTGCGATCCGGGGGCAGGAAATAGGTCGCGATCGCAGCCACGGGTACGCGGCTCTGGGTTGGTTTAGCATCAATGCGCCGGCCATCGACAAAGGCCCCTTGACCCTCCGCGGCATGACAGATGCGGCCAGTCACCACATCCAGAATCCATCCGGCTTGCGCCTCGCCATCAGCGAGCAGGCCGATCATGATAGCGAAGGGACTCTTGCCTTCAGTGAAGTTCATCGTCCCGTCGAGCGGGTCGATGATCCAGACCAGGCCGTCGCCGATCCCATCGAGCAGGCTGGGATCAGCGGCGACGGCTTCCTCACCTATCACGCGCGAACCTGCGAGCAGGCCCGGCAGCATTTCATTGAACCGGGCCTCGGATTCCTGATCCGCGACGGTGACAAGATCGCCAGGCGATTTTTCGCTGATCTCATGGTGCGCCAGTGTCCGGAAGCGCGGGAGGATGATCTCCGCCGCGACATTGCGCATCAGGCCCAGAACGGGATTGTAGAGATCATGCATCAGCTCAGCGGGATCCTCACGAATTGAGCATAGCCAGCCCGTTCGCAGAGCCGGGCATACCAATTGGATATATGGCGATATTCGGGACGAGGAATGTCGAGCGAGAACCAGCTATGAACGTAGACGCCCATCGGGATGTCGCCCAGCCCGAATTCCGCGCCGGAGAGCCAGGGTTGCCCTGCCAGCGTCCTGTCGAGAATGGCCATTAGCCGGGCGCTGGCTTCGGCTGACTTGGCTATCGCTTCGATATCGCGATCGGCAGGGGCGCAGCGAATGAGGTTCCAGAAAGCAGGCCGTTGAGCCTCGGCATAGGTGAACTGCCAGTCCATCCAGCGATCCACCAGCGCGCGTGTTTTTGGATCAGTTGGCCAAAAACGCTGCGGTGCATATTCGGCCGCGAAATAGCGCAGGATCGAGTTCGATTCCCACAGAATGAAGTCGCCATCTTCGATGGTCGGGATCAGGGCGTTGGGATTCTTGCGGAGATAGGATTCGTCCATCCCGAACTTGCCGCCGATATCATGTCGGACATAGTCGAGACCGATCTCCTCCGCGAGCCAGACGACCTTCTTCACATTGTGTGAGTTGAGCCGGCCCCAGATGGTGAGCGTCACGGTCAACTCCGGTAGTCGGCGTTGATCGAGATGTAGCCGTGGGTGAGATCGCAGGTCCAGACCGTCGCCCGGCCATCACCGATGCCGAGTTCGACGCCGATATCGATGTCGCTGCCCTTGAGGTGCGCCGCCACAGGGGCTTCGTCATAGCGTTCGACCGCATAGCCGTCGCGTGCGACCTGGGTCGTGCCGAATCGAATGGCGAGCTTATCGCGCTCGGCGGGCTCGCCCGCCTTGCCGACCGCCATGACGATGCGGCCCCAGTTGGCATCCTCACCGGCGATGGCCGTCTTCACCAGCGGTGAATTGGCGATCGACATGGCGATGCGGTGGGCGCTTTCGTCGGACGCCGCGCCATCGACGGCGACGGTGATGAATTTGGTTGCTCCCTCGCCGTCGCGGACCACGAGATGGGCAAGTTGGCGGCAGAGATCGGTGAGAGCGGCCTGAAAGGCATCGGCTCCGGGATCGTCGATGGTGTTAAGGGGCGTTGTTTCCGCTGCGCCCGTCGCGAAGGCGAGCACGGTGTCGGACGTCGAGGTATCACTGTCGACGGTGATGCAGGAAAAAGTTTCGCGATTTGCGGCCGAGAGCATGGTCTGGAGCAAGGGGGGCGCAACCGCTGCGTCAGTGAAAATGAAGCCGAGCATCGTCGCCATGTCGGGCGCGATCATGCCGGAACCTTTGATGATACCGACGAGACTCACCGTTTTGCCGTCGATGACCGCGCGCGTGACCGCCGCCTTGGCAAATGTGTCCGTGGTGCCGATCGTGTTGGCGGCCGCTTCCCAGTCGGCGCGTTCGGCGATCAGCACTGCGTCGATGCCCGCCTCCGCCTTGTCGACCGGCAGCGGGACGCCGATCACGCCTGTCGAGGCGACGAAGACATCCGACGGCTGGCAATCGAGCGCATTGGCGACCCTGGCGGCGATGGCTTCGACTGCCGCGCGGCCGCGATTGCCGGTGAACGCATTGCTGTTGCCCGCATTGACCACGAGCGCCCGAGCGCGGCCGAGCGGCAAAGCGGCGCGGCACCATTCGACCTCTGGTGAAGGGCATTTGCTGGTGGTGGTGATCCCTGCAACGGCAGTGCCTTCATCGAGCGCAGCGAAGGTGAGGTCGCAGCGGTCCCAGGTTTTGTAGCCGGCATGGGCGACGGCCATGCGGACGCCTGAGATTTCAGGAAGCATGGGAAAGTCAGCGGGGGCGAGGGGTGATCGTTGCATGGCGGCCCCCTTAATCGGCCTTTGATGACGAATAAAGGTCAGATCACGATGAGGCGATCATTGCGTTCGACTGTGCTCAGGAATCCGATCATGCCAGTCCACTCGATGTGGCAATCGAACATGTCGGCAGTGAGGTCGAGCAAGGCCAGGCTCGATTGGCAGGCAGAGAAACGAACGTCCAGACCAAGCGCTTCCAGAAATAGCTGTCCAAGCGTTGGCAATCCGGCGGCGGTCTGGCGGCCGGCGTCGGGGTCGGCAATCGGGGATCGGAGCAGCGCCACGGCCGCACCCTGCAAAAACAGGCTGGCCGTCCCCCCAACCGCGGCATGCGCGGTCGCTATCACGAGCGCGGTGCGGAGCCGCTCCGGATTGTCATCCGCGATGATGATGGCAAGCCGGGTCAAGTCCCGCATCGACAAGCCGGGTCCTTGGGCATGGAGAGTGTGCGGAAACGGAAGGCGAGGGCGTCGACGATCAGGAGCTTGCCGGCCGGGTCCTCGCCAAAGCCGGTGATGGTGCGCAGCGCCTCAAGCGCGGCCAGACTGCCAAGCACACCGGTCAGCGGACCCAGTACGCCGCGATCGGCGCAGCTCATGTCGGGCCGTGCCGGATCGTCGCCGACAAGGCAGCGGTAGCAGGGCTTGTCCGCTTCCCATCCACGATAGACCGCAAGCTGTCCCTCGAACTGATCGACGGCTGCGGAGACCAGCGGAACTCGCAATTGCTGCGCAGCATCAGCGACCACAAGACGCGTTTCGAAATTGTCGCTGCCATCGACCACGACAGATGCACCGTCCAGGATCTTGGTCACATTTTGCGCGGTAAGTCGTTCTTTATAAGAAATAAAACTAACATCTTTGGTAATGCCTGTCGCGGCCTCGATCGCGGCATCGACCTTCGATCGACCGATGTCGGCGGTGCGGAAGATGGTCTGGCGCTGGAGGTTCGAGAGGCCGACCTCATCATCGTCCACCAGCACGATCCAGCCGATGCCGGCGGCGGCGAGATACTGGATCACCGGCGATCCGATCCCGCCTGCGCCGATCACCGCGACCGTGGCTTCGCGCAGCTTGCGCTGGCCATCGCCACCGATCTCCTTGAGGATGATGTGGCGGGCGTAGCGTTCAAGCTGTTCGTCAGTGAAACTCATTTCGCCGGCAGGGGGTCGCTCGCCTTGTGTCCCGTCGAGCCGAAACCGCCTTTGCCACGCGCGGTTTCGTCAAGTTCTTCGACCTCAGCGAAGTTGGCGTGCTGGACCGGGGCGGGGACGAGCTGGGCGATACGGTCTCCGCGCGCGATCGCGAACGGATTGCTGCTGAGATTGGCGAGGATGATCTTCACTTCGCCGCGATAGTCGGCGTCGATCGTACCCGGGGTGTTGAGGCAGGTGATGCCGTGTTTGAGCGCAAGGCCCGATCGGGGACGGACCTGAACTTCATAACCGGCCGGGATCGCGATCGCGAAGCCGGTTGCGACTGCCTCACGTTGGCCGGGGACCAGCACGAGATCCTCGGCGGAAACGACATCCATGCCCGCTGCCTGGGCGGTGGCGTAGGCCGGAAGGGGCAGGCCTTCGCCGTGCGGTAAGCGCTTTAATTTTATAGTGATGTCATTGAAGGGCATCGGCGATCTTTTCCGCAAGGCGCCGGGCAACTTCCTGCTTGGGCATTTTCTCCCAGCTTTCAGTGCCTTCGGCGGTGATGAGATGAATGCTGTTTTCGTTGCCGCCCATTACATCGCCCGACACGTCATTGGCGACGATCCAATCGGCGCCCTTGCGCTTGCGCTTGTCGACGGCATGGTCGATCACGGCGTCAGTCTCCGCCGCGAAGCCGATCAGCAAGCCCGGCCGCTTGGGATGGCGGGCAAGTCCCGCCAGAATGTCGGGGTTTTCCTTGAGCATAAGGCTCGGCAGCGATCCGGCCTTTTTCTTGATCTTGCGGTCGGCACGGTCTGTGCGCCAATCGGCAACGGCGGCGACCATTACAGCGGCATCGGCGGGAAGCGCCTTCTCGACGGCGTCGGCCATCTGAAGCGCGGTCTCGATATCGACGCGATCCACTCCCGGCGGTGTCGGCAGACTAACTGGTCCGCCAATAAGGCTGACCCGCGCACCCAGCGCAGCCAGTGCGCCAGCAATCGCGAAGCCTTGGCGGCCCGAGGACCTGTTGGCAATGTAACGAACTGGATCGATGGGCTCATGGGTCGGCCCGGCTGTAACGATGATATGCTTGCCAGTGAGACGGCCCGGTGCATCCCCGAGCTGGCTGCGAATGGCTTCGACGATTGCCACGACCTCGGGCAAGCGGCCGGGTCCATATTCGCCGCAGGCCATGGGGCCTTCGTCGGGTTCAAGCACCGTGACGCCATCGGCCCGAAGCTGGGCGACATTGCGCTTCGTGGCGGCATGGCCCCACATGCGGACATTCATCGCGGGGGCGGCAAGGACTGGCTTGTCGGTTGCGAGCAGGAGCGTGGTCGCCAGGTCGTCAGCGATCCCCGCTGCCATTTTCGCGAGCAGATCAGCGGTGGCGGGGCAGACCACCACCAGATCAGCTTCGCGGCTAAGCTGGATATGGCCCATCTCGGCCTCATCCTTGAGATCGAACAGATCGGTATAGACCTTGTCCTCGCTGAGCGCGCCCAGCGTCATCGCGGTCACGAAGTGCGCGCCGCCCGCCGTTAGCACGCAGCGCACCGAGACGCCTTGCCGCCGCAGCTCACGGATCAGCTCGCATGCCTTATAGGCAGCGATGCCGCCGCCGACGATCAAGAGGATGCGCTTGCCCACCATCGCGCTAACCTAATAGCGCCATGGCCGCGGCGCCAGCCATCCCGGCAACGAGCGCTACGACCAGGTAGCGCCAGCCGCCGCCGATGCGGATAACCTGGATTTCGGGGAGCGGCGGCGGGGGCGGCGCGGCGCCGGGAAGCGGGTAGGCGCGCTCAATGCGGCGAACCAGTTCGGGCAGACGGCGGATCAGTGCGAAGCCCTCGCGCAGATGCTCGGCGAGGGCGGCTTCGGGACCAAGCTCGTCGCGCAGCCATTCACGCACGAACGGTCCGGCGGTCTCCCACATGTTGATATCGGGATCGAGCGCTTGCGCCACGCCTTCGACCATCACCATCGTCTTCTGGAGCAGCAGAAGATGCGGCTGGGTCGGCATGTCAAAATCGCGTGTGATCGCGAACAGCCCGTCAAGCATCTGGCCGATCGAGATTTCCCGAACGGGGAGACCGCGGATCGGCTCACCCACGGCGCGGAGCGCGGTGGTGAACTCGGCAAGATTGTGGTGCGAGGGAACGTACCCAGCCTCGAAATGGATTTCGGCAACGCGAGCATAGTTGCCGGTGATGAGGCCGTGAAGGATCTCGGCGAGCCAGAGCCGGGCGCGGCGATCGATACGTCCCATGATGCCGAAATCGATCACGGCGATGCGGCCGTCGGGCTGGACGAAGAGATTGCCCTGATGAAGATCGGCGTGGAAGAAGCCGTCGGCGATCGCCTGACGCAGGAAAGCGAGCACGAGTTGCGAGGCGATCGTCTTGGGATCGTGGCCGGCGGCGATCAGCGCGTCCCGGTCCGACAGCTTGACGCCGTCGACCCATTCGAGCGTAAGCACGCGTCGCGCCGTCCGGCTCCAGTCGATCTTGGGGACGACGAAGTCCGGCAGGGCTTCCATATTCTGTGCAAGCTCGGAAGCCGAAGCCGCCTCACGGCGCAGGTCGAGCTCGCGCAGCGACCATTGCTTGAAGGTCGCGATGACCTGGCGAGGGCGCAGCCGGGCGATCTCGCCGCCAAGCTGTTCGGCCTGAGCGGCTGCCCATTCATAGGTGTCGATCGCCCGGGCGAGTTCGTCTTCGACGCCCGGCCGCAAGACTTTCACCGCGACATGTCGCCCGTCCGGCGTGATGGCGCGATGGACTTGTGCAATTGAGGCCGCACCGATCGCCTGCTCGTCGATCGATGCGAACAGCTGTTCGAGAGGCCGTTCGAGATTGGTCTCGATCGCCTTGCGGATCACCGGGAAAGGGGCAGGCGGAAGTGCATCCTGCAGCCGGAGCAGGTCCCGGGCCGCCGGGACTCCGACGAGGTCTGGGCGAGTCGCTAGCGCTTGGCCGAGCTTGATCGCGGCGGGGCCAATGGCTTCAAAGGCTTCCGCATAAGTGGGAATCTCGGGCACGCGGGCGCCGAAGCGGGCGATGCGCATCAGCCGGCGGACGGGCGGCGGTGTGTTGGCGTCGCGCTCGATACCGCGCAGCGCGCCGTGGCGCGCCAGCGTGCGGCCCCATTTCAACAGGCGCCAGAGATGAACGGCGGTTGCGGTCAAACTTTCCAGCCGCTGTGAATCGCGACGAGGCCGCCAAGCAGCGGCTCGACCTTGCGCTGGATGAAGCCTGCGTCACCGATCATGCGATCGAAGGTCGGCATGTCGGGGAAGCGGCGGATCGATTCGACCAGATAGCGGTAGCTTTCCTCGTCGCCCGCCAGCCGCTTGCCGATCTTGGGAACGAGATGGTGCGAATAGCTATCGTAGATTGCCCCAAAGCCCGGCCATTCAGTGGTCGAAAATTCAAGGCAAAAGAAACGCCCGCCGCGCTTGAGCACGCGATGCGCTTCGGCGAGGGCGGCGGGAATGTCGGTCACGTTCCGAATGCCGAATGCGATCGTATAGGCATCGAAGCTTGAATCGGCGAAACTCAGTGTCTCGGCGTTCTCTTCGGCCCAGACGAGGCCGGTAAGACCCCGCTTGGCGGCGCGTTCCATGCCGACCTTGAGCATCTCGGGGTTGATGTCGGCGACCGTGACGGCGGCGCCTCCCTTGGCAAGGCGGAAAGCGATGTCGCCAGTGCCGCCGGCCATGTCGAGAATGGTCTCGCCGGCGCGCGGCTTCACGCGGCGGACGAAGCGGTCCTTCCACAGCCGGTGCATCCCGCCCGACATGGCGTCGTTCATCAGATCGTAGCGCGACGCGACGCTGCGGAAGACTTCGCCGACGCGGCGGGTCTTCTCGTCTGGCTCGACGTCCTGATAGCCGAAGGAAACCTTGCTCATGCGCAGCCTCTAGCCAAGGCTTGCCGTGGCGGCAAATCGAACCTAGCGACTATATGTGCCTGAGCTTCCCGAAGTCGAAACCACTGTCCGTGGCCTGAGGACCGTCCTCGAAGGTCAGGAACTGACCGAGGTTACGCCCCGCCGGCCTGATTTACGCCGGGCTATCCCGGCTGATCTGCGGCAGCGGCTGACCGGCGCCACTGTGACCAGCCTCCGCCGCCGCGCCAAATATGGGCTAATCGATACGGATCGCGGGGACACTCTGATTTTCCACCTTGGCATGTCCGGGCGATGGCGGATCGATCCGGGCGAGATCGGTACGCACGATCATCTGCTGCTGAAGACCGGGACTGGGCATGTTTTGGCACTCAACGATCCCCGCCGATTCGGATCGCTGGATCTGGTCGATAGCGACGAGATCGCGGCCTTCGCGCCGTTCAAGGCGCTGGGGCCGGAACCATTGGGGCCGGAGTTCAATGCGGCCTATCTGGCCGGATCGCTCAAAGGCCGGTTTGCGCCGATCAAGGCGTTGCTGCTCGATCAGCGTGTCGTGGCAGGTCTGGGCAATATCTATGTGTGCGAAGCCTTGAATCTCGCCAAAATACATCCCGGCACTGCCGGTGGGGAGATCGGGCGCACGAAGCTTGGCGTGCTGGTCAAAGCGATTCGCGCTGTGCTTGAGGCCGCCATCGAAGCAGGGGGATCGACCTTGCGCGATTATGCGCGACCGGACGGCGAACTGGGCTATTTTTCCAAGCAATGGCGGGTTTACGGACGGGAAGGGGAGCATTGTCCCTGCGGCGGGACGGTGACGCGGCGTGCCGACGGTGGACGATCGACCTTTTTCTGCCCGAAATGCCAGCGCTGACGGTTGACCGTTTGGCCCGGCAGGGCTAGGGAGCGCGTCTTTCCGGCGCGGGTATATTGCTCGCGCTGCCATATTTGTTGAATAGAGGTTTGAGCACATGGCGAATACGCCTCAGGCAAAAAAGCGCATCCGGCGGAACGACCGCCGCGCCGAGATCAACGGCGCACGCGTGAGTCGCATCCGCACCTTCGTAAAGAAGGTCGAAGCAGCGCTGGCCGCGAACGATAAGCCGGCTGCCGTCGCGGCGCTTGCTGCAGCGCAGCCTGAGCTTCAGCGGGGCGTTTCCAAGGGTGTGCTCGCCAAGAATACTGCATCGCGCAAATTCTCGCGTCTCACCAAGCGCGTTGCCGCGCTAGGTTAACCTATTTGAAGCCATGACTGACTGTAACCGCCGGCCATTGTGCCGGCGGTTTGCGTATGGGCAGCGTGCGTTTTCTGCATCTTACGGATTGAGCACGATTCGCGTTCCGCCCCAGACGGCATCCTGAAAAAATACCTATATATAACAGTGTATTGACGGGCAATCTACGCGTTTTCAATAGCTCAGGCTGTCAAGCGCCTTTATTTCATTTTCGTTACTTTTGATTCCTTGATCCGCGCGCTGCCTTCTCCATAAATGCCACTCCGCTCTGGGAGCGAATCTCTCCCGGGCGTAGCTCGTATCAGTGACTGAGGTGCTCGAAAGGCGTTTTTCGGGCTGGGGAACTGCTTGTGTCTGCGGACATAGGTCCGGGCACGATGTGGGGCAGGCGCGAAACGGGGGACAGGAAACGGCGTGACGCAAGTTTTTGGCATAGAACAGCGTCTCGGCAGCGAGGCGATGGGAGAGAATTTCTCCGCTGAGACCGTTTGGGCGGCGATCCGTACAGGATTGCGCAAGACGGTCGGGGCGCGGACGTTCGACGGCTGGCTCAAGCCACTCGCCTTGATCGGGTTCGATCATGGCAGCGGCGAGGTCCGTCTCTCCGCGCCATCAAGCTTCATGGCCAATTGGGTCGAGACCCATTTTCACGATCATCTGCTTCAGGCCTGGCGCGCGATGGTGCCGGGGGTGCGTCAGCTCGTGGTCGATGGCGCGGCGGACGGCGCCCGGCCTCTGACCCAGGAATTCAGTGATCTCGAATCGGCAACGCCGCCGCAGGCACCCCCCGCGCCGCGCATCACGGCCGGCGAATCGACGCCGTTCGAACCGCGCTACACCTTCGAGAGCTTCGTCGTCGGTAAGGCAAACGAGGTTGCCTATAATGCCGCTCGCACGCTCGCTGAGGGTGGGCCGCTTGGCTTCAATCCGCTGTTCCTCCACGGAGGCACCGGGCTCGGCAAGACCCACCTGATGCATGCGATTGGGCAGGACTATCTCGCGCGCCATCCCGGCACGCGGGTGGTCTACATGTCCGCTGAGAAGTTCATGTTCGAGTTCGTGGCAGCGATGCGCGCCAAGGACACGTTCAGCTTCAAGCAGTGGCTGCGTTCGGCCGACGTGCTGATGATCGACGACGTCCAGTTCATCGCTGGCAAGGAATCGACCCAGGAAGAATTCTTCCACACGATGAACGAACTGATCTCGGCCGGTCGCCGGCTGGTGATCAGCGCTGACCGCAGCCCGCAGGATCTCGATGGTATCGAGAGCCGCATCCTCTCGCGCCTGTCATGGGGTCTGGTGGCGGACGTCAATCCAGCCGATTTCGAACTTCGGCTCAACATCATCACCAAGAAGCTGGAAACGATGCCGCAGGCGTCGGTACCGCAGGACGTGGTAAACTTCCTGGCGCGGCGGATCAGCTCGAATATCCGCGAGCTCGAAGGTGCGCTCAACCGTGTCGTGGCCTATGCCATGCTGTCGGGAAAGCCGATCGACATGGATTTTACGCAAGCGACGCTGGCCGACGTCCTGCGCGCCAACCAGCGTCGCGTTACCATCGACGAAATTCAGCGCAGGGTTTGCGAGCATTACCGTATCCGTCAGGCCGAGATGAGCTCGGCCCGCCGCGCGCGTGAGGTGGCCCGGCCACGTCAGGTGGCGATGTACCTCGCCAAGCAGCTGACGCCCCGCTCGCTCCCGGAAATCGGGCGTCGTTTCGGGGGCAGGGACCATACGACCGTGATTCATGCGGTGCGCCAGATCGAGAAGCTGCGGGCCACCGACGCGGAGCTGGACGCTGACGTGCGTCTGCTTATGCGTCAGCTTGAAGGCTGATTCGATATAGCAGAACGGCGTTGCGACGTCAGGCTGCTTCTGCCCTTGGCATCCGGTTCCACGCATCGAGCGCGGCGATCTTGTAGGCTTCGGCCAGCGTCGGATAGTTGAACGTATTCTCGATGAAATAATCGAGCGTTCCCTTGAGGTTGAGCACGGCCTGGCCGATGTGGATCAGCTCGGTCGCGCCTTCGCCGACAATATGGACACCGAGCAGACGACGGGTCTTCAGCGAGAAGATCATTTTCATCAGGCCCGAGTTGAGGCCCATGATATGGCCGCGCGAGGTCTCGCGAAAGCGGGCGATGCCGCATTCATAGGTGATGCCCTTGTCGCGCACTTCCTGCTCGCTCATGCCGACCGTCGACATTTCCGGCACGGCGTAGATGCCATAAGGGAAATATTGTGGCGCGGGTGGCATTGGCAGGCCGAAAGCGTGACAGGCGGCGATGCGGCCCTGCTCCATGGAGGTTGAGGCCAGGCTGGGGAAACCGATCACGTCGCCCGCCGCATAAATGTGCGGTACCTCAGTCTGAAAGGTAGCGGGATCGACTTTGAGACGGCCGCGATTGTCGGTGGCGAGGCCGCAATGTTCGAGGCCGAGATCAGTGGTCGCGCCCATCCGCCCGGCCGCATAGAGCAGCATCTCGGAGCGCACGGTGCGGCCATCCTCCAGCGTCGTCACCGGGCATCCGCGCGCATCGCGCTCGATCTTCGCGACGGGTGAGCCGAGCCGGATCACCATGCCACGATCGCGCAATTGGTGGGTAAATTCGTCGATGATTTCGCGATCGATGAAATCGAGGAAGGTCGCACGCGGTTCGATCAGCGTGACCTGCACATCGAGCGAGGAGAAAATGGTGGCATATTCAATGCCAATCACGCCCGCGCCGACCACGGTCAGGCTGCGCGGCACGCGTGGGGTATCGATCAGCGTGTCGCTGTCGACGATGTTCACATTGTCGAAAGGGACTGAGTCGGGGCGAAAGGGGACGGTGCCGACAGCGATCATCACCCGTTCGGCGCGGACGGGTAAAACGCTGCCGTCCTGACAGCTAATCTCGACAGTGTGCGGGTCGAGGAAACGGCCGACACCTGCGATCGTGCGGACATTGTTGCGCTGAAACTGATGCTCCAGGACATCGACCTCATGTTCCAGGGTCTTGGTGAGGCGCATGGCGAGGTCCTCGCCGCCGATCTCCTTCTTGATGCGGTATGCGCTGCCGTAGAAGCCGCGCTCGCGCCAGCCCGACAGGTTGAGCGCGGTCTCGCGCAGCGTCTTGGACGGGATTGTGCCGGTATGCACCGATACACCGCCGACGCGGCGGCGGCCTTCGATCACGAGGACTGAGTGGCCAAGCTTTGCAGCCTGCACAGCAGCACGGCGCCCCGCGGGCCCACTGCCGATCACGACGAGATCATATGCTTCCATGGCGTCCCCCTGCCAGGGCTGCCTCTAAGGCTTAGTGGTTACCGACCCGATAACGACTTACCTCTCCTGTCGAGCATATTCTTATGACAGCATGGTTAACCCATCGCCCCGCGAATGCAACGGGCGATGGGAAAACAATCGCGGACCCCAAATTACTGCTTCGGGGGTGGCGGGACAGTGATGCGCACTTCTTCGCCCGAATGGCCGGGGAAGTTGCTGAACATCGCGGTGACGAGATTGGGCACGAGCCGGGGCAGGCTGTCGTCGGTCGAGCGCGCCTTCGCCTTGCCCTCGAACACGCGGGTGCCGTCGCGGGTGCGGTTGATCTTCATGTCGAGATAGCTGGTGAAGACAGTGTAGCTGTCCACTTCGGGATAGCCGAACGGGCTATACCAGAAGGGATCGTCCCAACCCCAGTAATAAGGCGAGCGGTAGCGCCATGGGCCGCCCCAGCCGCCATAGCCATAACCGATGCCTGGGCGGCTCACGACCTTGGTTTGGCCGCCATCGACGCCATAGTCGAGGTTGACGACAAGCGACGCAGCCTGCGGCGTTTGGGCCTGTGTATAGCCCTTGGCACGGAGCTGCTCGGCGACGAGCCCAGCATATTGGGCGAATTCGAGACCGCCTTCGAGTTTCGGGTTGGTGGTCTGCACTATGAAGCTCTCGCCATTGGGCGCGGGCATTTGCTGGAAGCGGGAGACGTCAGCCTTGAACGGCGTGGCGCACGCGGCGAGCGCGAGCATCGCGACGGGAGCGAAGAGTTTGGCGAACGTGCGAGTCCAAGACATGCGGCGATCCTCTGACTGTACAACCATGCTGTCGCACGATTGTTTCAACTCATCCCATTACTCCGCTGAACCTGTGTTGAACAAGCGGTGAACGTCGCTGTCAGCGCAGCCCCATGGCGCGATAGGTTGCATCAAGCGTCGGCGCGGCAAGTTCGGATGCACGAGCCGCACCCTTGGCAAGGATGCGATCCAGTTCGGCCGGATCGCGCTGGAATTCCGCGAGGCGCGCCGTGATCGGGCGCAGCGTTTCGACAAGCCGATCGCCGAGCGCGGGTTTGAAGGAGCCAAATCCCTGGCCTGCGAATTGCTGGAGCACCTGACCCGTCGTTTGGTCAGCCAGTACCGCATAAATGCCGACGAGGTTCCGCGCCTCGGGCCGTCCTTCCAGTGCAGCGGCATTATCGGGCAGCGGCTCAGGGTCGGTCTTTGCCTTGCGGATCTTCTGCATGATCATGTCGGCATCATCGGTCAGGTGGATGCGGCTCATCTCCGAAGGATCGGATTTGGACATCTTGGCCGCGCCGTCGCGCAGCGACATGATCCGTGCGGCGGTCGTACCAATGAACGGCTCGGGCAGGACGAACAGCTCCACGCCGAAATCGGTGTTGAATTTGGTCGCTATGTCGCGGGCCAGCTCCAGATGCTGCTTCTGATCCTCGCCGACCGGCACATGCGTCGCCTTGTAGACGAGCACATCGGCTGCCTGCAGCACGGGATAGGAATAAAGGCCGACGCTGGCGCCTTCGCGGTTCTTGCCGGATTTCTCCTTGAACTGCGTCATGCGGTTGAGCCAGCCGATCCGGGCGGTGCCGTTCAGCAACCAGCATAGCTCGGGATGGGCCGGGACCATGGCTTGCCGGAACAGCGTCGATCGCTCGGGATCGATGCCTGATGCAAGCAGCGCCGCCGCCATCTGCCGGATATTCGCCGCCAGCGTCGCCGGATCGTTGTGGACGGTGATCGCGTGGAGATCTGCGAGGAAGAACAGGCACTCGCCTTCGTCCTGCATGCGCACCCAGTTCCGGATTGCCCCCAGATAATTGCCGAGATGCAGATTTCCGGTGGGCTGGATGCCCGAAACGACGCGCATTATCCTTCTACTCCGTTCTGTGAGGAACGCCGCCGGAGAAGCGCCTTCAGATCGGCGATACGGTAGGCGCCCGTCAGGAAGCAGGCGACCCCATAGATGCTAAAGCCGCCTCCCACCAGTGCCGCAAGCGCAAGGAAACGGATCATGATCGAGCCGGTGGTGTAAGGTTCGATCAGCAAGTCCAGCCCGAAGAGCGCCGCCCCCATGATGATCGCGGCGAAGGCGAGACGGGGCAAGCGGTGTCGCAAGCGGCTGTCCGCGATGAAATGGCCTCTGCGGCGCAGCTCCATGTAGAGCAGTGCAATATTGACGCAGGAGGCGAGCGCGGTCGCGAGCGGCGGGCCGACATGGCCGATGGTCGGGATCAGGACCAAATTGCCGATCAGGTTTACGGCGATCGAGATGGTCGCGTAGCGCACAGGGGTCCTGGTATCTTCGCGAGCATAGAAGCCGGGCGTCAGCACCTTGATCAGCACATAGGATGGAAGGCCAAGCGAGAAGGCGCTGAGCGCCCAGCTGCAGCGTATCGTGTCCTCGGCGGTAAATGCGCCATGCTGGAAGAGGCCGCGAACGATCGGCTCGGAGGCGATGATGAAGGCGACCGTTGCGGGCAAGGTCAGGAATAGCGCCAGCTCGATGCCGCGATTCTGAATGTCCATCGCTTCATTCTGCTGTCCGCTGTTGAGCATGCGCGAGATGGTCGGCAGCAGGATTGTGCCGAGGCCGATGCCGATCAATCCGAGCGGGAGCTGGTTAAGCCGGTCGGCATAATAGATGTAGGAAATTGAACCCGCATCGAGCAGCCGGCCCGCGAGTGCGGTCGACACCAGCAGGTTGATCTGCACGGCGCCCGCACCTGCGGCCGCGGGGATGATCAACTTGAGCAAGTTGCGGATGTCCGCGTCGAAGCGTGGCATGCGGAAGCGCAGGCTGACGCCCGCCTGGCGCGACGCGATAACGAGCCAGATCAGTTGCAGCGCGCCGCCGGCCGTGACCGAGATCGCCTGGATGCGCGCGGTTTCGTAGGGATCGTCGCCGTGAAAAAACCACAGCCCTACGATCATCGCGATGTTGAGCAGGATCGGTGCGGCGGCGTTGACCCAGAAGCGGTCCAGCGAATTGAGGATACCGCCCAGCAGCGACACCAGCGAGATCAGGGCGAGATAGGGCAGGGTGATCCGCGAAAGCGTAACCGCGAAGGCGAATTGCTCCGGGCTTGGATCGTTGAAGCCGCCCGACAACGCATAGGTGACGGGCCATGCCGCGATGATAAGCGCGATGGTGAACACCACCAGCACCGGAAACAAAACTGAAAGCGCACGCTCCGCGAAATCGAACCCGGCCGGGCGACCGCCGCCTTCGGCTACCTTACGGTTGAACATCGGTATAAAGGCGGCCGAAAACGCACCCTCTGCGAACAGGGCGCGGAACATGTTGGGCAGGCGGAACGCGACGAGGAAGGCATCCGACGCGAAGCCTGCGCCGACGAACGTCGCCTGCAGAGAATCCCGAAGCAGCGCCAATACGCGGCTGACGAGAGTCAGCCCGCCAATCGTGATGCTGTTGCGGACGAGGCTCACGGCTTCCCCGCTATTGGGGAGGCCAAGATGGTCAGGCCTGGCCTGCGGGCTCGCCCGCGACAGCTTCCTGCTGCTGTTGCTGCGCGAGATAGAGCGCGCCGAAATCAATCGGCTCAAGCAGCAACGGCGCGAAATTGCCATCGCGAATGGCATCAGCAAGCACGCGGCGGGCGAACGGGAAGAGCAAACGCGGCGCTTCGGCGAGCAGGAAGGGCTGAATCTGGTCTTCCGGCACATTACGGATGCCGAAAAGGCCGCCGTAAAGCAGCTCGACCTGGAAGGCTGTCTTGTCCTCCGCAGTCGCCTTGACCTCGATCTTGAGGGCGACTTCGTAGACATCCTCACCCACCGTCTGCGAGCCGATGTTGAACTGGACGTCGATCTGAGGCTGATCCTGCCACTGATAGACGGCCGGCGCATTGGGATTTTCGAAGGACAGATCCTTCACATATTGCGCGATCAGCCCGACCTGCGGTTGCGTATCGGCGCCGTTTGGCAGCGCGCCTTCTGAGGTGATGATGCCATCGTCCTGGGCCATTTCCGGCTGTGATCTTTCGTGCTTATTGTGCGGGGTTTTGCCCCATTCAGCCCGCGCGACTAGCAGGCAGCACGAGGAAGGG
>CAYLIK010000031.1:8711-24430 GCA_964383565.1 uncultured Sphingomonadaceae bacterium | reverse complement strand
CGACCAGCTACCCGGCCAACGACAACCTGATGGAACTGCTGATCTGCATCGATGCGCTGAAGCGCTCGTCGGCGCGGCGGATCACGGCGGTGGTGCCCTATTTCGGCTATGCCCGGCAGGACCGGAAGCCGGGACCGCGTACCCCGATCTCGGCCAAGCTGGTCGCCAACCTGATCACCGTCGCCGGCGCCGACCGCGTGCTGTCAGTCGATCTGCACGCAGGCCAGATTCAGGGCTTCTTCGATATCCCGACCGATAACCTCTACGCCGCTCCCGTGATGTCGGCGGATATCCCGGCGCGTTTCTCGGGCAAGAATCTGATGGTCGTGTCGCCCGACGTCGGCGGCGTGGTGCGCGCCCGCGCGCTCGCCAAGCGGCTCGACAACGCCCCGCTGGCGATCGTCGACAAGCGCCGCGAGCGGCCCGGCGAATCCGAGGTGATGAACATCATCGGCGACGTTTCCGGACGCTTCTGCATCCTGGTCGACGACATCGTCGATTCGGCCGGTACGCTGTGCAATGCCGCGGCGGCCTTGCTGGAAGCCGGCGCTGAAGAGGTGATCGCCTATGTCAGCCACGGTGTGCTGTCGGGCGGCGCAGTGGCCCGCGTCGAAGGCTCGGCGCTGTCGGAACTGGTCATCACGGATTCGATCAACGGCACGGCGCCTGTCGTAGACGCCAAGAAGATCCGCACGCTCACCATCGCGCCGCTGCTCGCCGAAGCGGTCCGACGCATCGCCGACGAAAGCTCGGTCTCCAGCCTGTTCGATTGAAGCCTTGCAGGCTTAACCGTCGCCGGCGCGCTCGATGTCGGCACCGACAGCCTGCAGCTTGACCTCAAGCCGCTCATAGCCGCGATCGAGATGATAAACACGGTTGACCTGAGTTTCGCCTTCCGCCGCAAGACCGGCGATCACGAGGCTCATCGACGCGCGCAGATCGGTCGCCATCACCGGCGCGCCGACCAGCCCGCCGACCCCGCGCACGACTGCGGTGCGGCCCCTGACCTGGATGTCCGCGCCCATGCGGGCAAGCTCGGGCACGTGCATGTAGCGATTCTCGAAGATCGTCTCGGTCAGCACGCTCGCGCCGTCGGCCAGCGTCAGCATCGCCATGAACTGCGCCTGCATGTCGGTCGGAAAACCGGGAAAGGGCGCGGTCGAAAGCGTCAACGGGCGCAGGCGGCCATTGGCGCGGACGCGGACGCCGCCTTCCTCGGGGATCACTTCGACACCTGCGTCGACCAGACTCTGCAGGATCGCCGTCATGTCCTCGCTGTGCGCGCCCTCCAGCAGGATGTCGCCGCCGGTGATCGCCGCCGCGCAGGCATAACTGCCCGCCTCGATCCGGTCGGCCATCACGGCATAGGTCGCGCCATGGAGACGCTCGCGGCCCTGGATGAGCAGCCGTTCCGTGCCGATGCCCTCGATCTGCGCGCCCATCGCGACGAGACATCTGGCGAGATCAGTGATCTCCGGCTCGCGCGCCGCATTTTCGATGACGCTCTCGCCCCGCGCGAGCACGGCCGCCATCAACGCATTCTCGGTCGCGCCGACCGAAACGAAGGGAAAGACGACGCGGCCGCCGGGCAGGCCCTTGGGCGCCTTCGCCCGGACATAGCCAGCGGTCAGCTCAATCTCGGCGCCGAGCGATTCAAGCGCCTTCAGGTGAAGATCGATGGGACGGTTGCCGATGGCGCAGCCGCCCGGCAGCGACACGGTCGCCTCACCCGCCCGCGCCACCAGCGGCCCAAGCACGAGAATGGAGGCGCGCATCTTGCGCACCATGTCATAGGGCGCGGTCGTGGAGGACAGGGTATCGGCACGCATCGTGATCACCCGGCGAAAATCCTGGCCCCGCGCGCCCTCGATCATCGTCGAGACACCAAGCTCGTTCAACAGATGACCGAAGCTGTCGACGTCCGCCAGGCGCGGGAGATTGCGCAGCGTCAGCGGCTCATCCGTCAACAATGCGCAGGGAAGCAGGGTGAGCGCGGCGTTTTTCGCGCCGGATATCGGTATGGTGCCGGCGAGCCGCTGCCCGCCACGGATGAGGATTCTGTCCATTGCGGGCTTCTATCGATTTGTCCCAAAGGTGCAAACTTATGACAATAAGAATTTTCGGTACCGAAACGAATTATCTTGATACCTTGATCGTTGTTAGCGCCAAGACGATAGGGTTTATCTAAGTGATTGCTGTAACGGGGCTTAATTCGATTTTTGGGGGGAGCGTGACAGACAGTTGCCTGGTGGAACGTCTCGGGCATTATCTGAAGCTGACGAGCCTTGAGCAATCCGCTCTGGGGGCCTTGGAGGGTACGGAGCGCGTCTATCGTCGGGGGGCGCTGGTCCGGCGTGAGCATGATCGCGCGCATGAGCTCTATATCATTAATTCCGGCTGGCTGCTGAGCTTCGTGCTGCTGGATGACGGCAGCCGTCAGATTCTGCGGATTCACTTGCCCGGAGACATGGTGGGGCTTTCGTGCGCGGCATTCAACAAAGCCACCGAATCGCTCGTCGCGTTGACTGATGTGAAGCTTTCGCCGGTCGAAAAATCCTCCCTTAACAAGCTGTTCGTCGAACATCCGCGCATGGGGGCGCTGCTGTTCCTGATCGCGCAGGCCGAAAAAGTGTCCTTGAGCGATCGGCTTGCTTCGCTCGGTCGCACATCCGCCAGGGCGCGGGTGGCCGCGCTGATCCTCGACACTGTTTCCCGTCTGCGGGTGATGAACGCCGATCTGGGCGACAGCATCGCCTTCCCGCTCACCCAGGAAGAAATCGGCGACGCGACCGGCCTGACCGCGGTGCACGTCAACCGCATGATTCGCACGCTGGTGGAGGAAGGCCTGATCTCGCGCCAGGCCAATCAGTTGACCATCCTCAACGAGGAACGGCTGGCGGAAGTGGCGAATTACGTCAATCGCTATGCGGCGCTGGACACCGACTGGCTGCCGCCGTCACGCATGGACGCGTAAAGTTGCCCCATCGCGGTTGACTCGGAACTTTGTCCCCCAGCGTAAGCGGGACGTTTTACCCAAGTGTACTCCGGCGAAGGCCGGAGTCCAGGAACACAGGTTCAGACCTGGAGTCTCTGCCAAAACCGCGTCAAACTGGACTCCGGCCTTCGCCGGAGTACATTTCTTGCTCCAGGCTCTTACGCAAAAGCCCTGCGGTCGATTCTAATTTCGTGTTCGTCACGTCGCGGGACGAGGCTTCAGTCCAGTATCACGCCTTTTCAAGCGTGCACTGGAGTGGATGCTGGTTCTGCCGGGCGAAGTCCATTACCTGGCTGACCTTGCTCTCGGCCACTTCGTAGCTGAACACGCCGCACACGCCCACGCCGCGCTGATGGACGTGGAGCATCACGCGAGTCGCGTCTTCCAGGCTCATCCTGAAAAAGCGCTGCAGGCACAGCACGACGAATTCCATCGGCGTGTAATCGTCGTTGAGCATCAGCACCTTGTAGGGGGACGGCTTCTTCGTCCGGGTGCGCGTGCGCGTGGCCACGCCGACGCCGTTGCCGTTGTCGGCATCACGGTTGCCCGCCATCCGGGTCCGGTGAAGTTCGATGTCGCAATCCATAGGTGTCAGAAATCTCCGCCCGCCAGAATATGGTATAGCAGGCGACAAGGGCAAGGGGATGTGAGCCCGATTCATCACCAGCACGGCCCATAACGAAAACGGCCGCCTCCCTTTCGGGAGACGGCCGCCTTAGCGAAGCCGCGTTAACGGATTCAGAAACCCGAAGCGGACTTGATCTTCTCGCTCGCGACCGCATAGCGGCTCGACAGCGGCTGGAACATATCGCCCATCATCTTGGTGAGGGTCTCGCTGACCTTCGACAGCTCGGCGACCGTCGAATCGAACGATGTCTTGGCGAACTCACCGTTGAGCTGAATGAGCTCGGCTGGCGACTTCACGGCGCTGTAGCGCTTCATCGTGGCGGTCGCGGTCTCGAAGCTCTTCTTGCTGTAGTCGGCTGCTTCCTGAGCGAGCGCCTCGGCATTCTTCGCGGCGATCTTGGCGGATTCGGCCAGGGCCTCGAGATTGCCCTTGGTGAGGTCAGCGAATTCCTCGCTGAGCTTCGTGCTCTTCTCGAACGCGGTCTTGGCGCGGTCGCTCATGTCAGTGAACATAGTCTTGATCTTCTCGGGTGCTGCGGTTGCCATTTCGGGCTTTCCTTTCGATGGAAATGAAGGGGTAATCTCTTCGGGCAGGGCTTTGACCGCAGCCGATGTCGCGGCTGCGACCTTTTCGGCAGTGACCTTGGCGGCGGTTTCAACGGTCTCGACAGCCTTCACGACGGGCGCTGCCACGGCGGCAGGCACGGGATCGGGCGTGGCGACCGGCGCCGGCGGCGCCGGGGGAGCGGCGACAGGCTTGGCCTTGACGGCGGCAGGCGCTGCTTCCGCAACCTTCGAAACGGGCTTGGGCGCGGGTTCAGCCGCGGCCTTGACCGACTCGACGGGTGTCTTCCTGGGGCGCGGCGCGAGCCGCGTTACGCGTGGGCCACGAGGTTTGCTCGTGCCGGTAGTGGTCGTCTTGCGTGCCATTGGATAATCCTACCCCATGTTGCGATGCACAATAGCAAAAACATGTGACGCGTGCAAGCGCATTTTTGTGCACTGCAGCATAAAGCAAGATCAACGGGTTAGCGCGTGCGAACATAGCGCCCAGGCGCATCTTCCAGCGCCTTGAGCTTTCCCTTTCCGGGGATTCGCGCGCGCTTCGCGGGCACGGTGTCGCGGCAATGCGACTCGATCCATTCGCGCCAGTCGGGCCACCAGCTTCCGGCGGTTTCTTTCGCACCCGCAATGAAGGCCTCGAGCGAATGTGCTTCCTGATCGTTGGTCCAATATTGATATTTGCCCGAGGAGGGCGGATTGACGACGCCCGCGATGTGGCCGGACCCGGCGAGTATGAACCGCAGCGGACCGCGCAGATGGCTGGTGAGTTTCCACACGCTGGCGGCCGGCGCGATATGATCCTCGCGCCCCGCCTGGATATAGGCCGGCGTCCTGATCCGCGTCAGATCGATCGGCACGCCCGCGATCCGGAGCGCGTCTGGCTCGACCAGCTTGTTGTCGCGATAAAGGTCGCGCAGATAGGCGCTGTGCCATTTCGCCGGCAGGTTGGTGGTGTCGCCGTTCCAGTAGAGCAGATCGAACGCCGGATAATCGGCGCCCATCAGATAATTGTTGACGACATAGTTCCAGATCAGGTCGCGGCCGCGCAACAGGTTGAAAGTCAACGCCATATAGCGTCCGTCGAGGAAGCCCGTTTCCGCCGACAGAGACTCGATCGCCTTCAGCATCTGATCGTCGATGAGCAGCGTAAGGTCGCCGGCCCGCGAAAAATCGACCTGGGCGGTGAAGAAGGTGGCGCTCGCCACCTTGCTCTCCTCCCCGCGCGCGGCCAGCCAGGCGAGCGCCATCGACAGCGCCGTGCCAGCCACGCAATAGCCGATGGCGTGCACGGCCGGCACATCAAGCAGATCGCGGACCGTGTCGATCGCATCGATGAGCCCCCCCACGACATAATCGTCCATCGTGACATCGACCATCGTTGCGTCGGCCGACTTCCATGAAACGACGAACACGGTCAGCCCCTGCTCCACCGCCCAGCGGATGAAGCTGTTCCTGGGATTGAGGTCGAGAATGTAGAAGCGATTGATCCAGGGCGGAAAAATCACCAGGGGGATCGCGTTCACTTGCTCAGTGACCGGCGTATACTGGATCAATTGATAGAGCGGCGTTTCGTGGACGACCTTGCCCGGCGTGGCGGCGATATTCTCGCCAAGCGTGAAGGCCCCGACATCGGTATGGGTGAGCTGCCCCTTGCGGATGTCGTCGAGCATGCGCTTCAGCCCGAGCAACAGGTTTTCGCCATGGGTAGCCAGGGTCTTTTCGATCACCTGGGGATTGGTGAAGGCGAAGTTGGACGGCGACAGCGCGTCCACGAACATCCGCGTCGCAAAGCCGATCTGCGCGCGCTGCTTGGGATCCAGGCCCTCAAGCGTATCGACGCTGTTGAGCAGCAGATCCGAGAGCATCACATAGCTTTGCCGGATCAGATCGAACAGCGGATGCGTCCGCCATTCGGGCGCGGCGAAACGGCGATCCTTGTCCGCTGGCGAGGGTTGCGCGGGTTCTTCACCCTTGGCCGGCAGGAAGTGCTGCCAGAGCTTTAGCCCGTCCGACCAGAAATCGGCCTGCAGGCGCGCGAACTTCTCTGCCTCGCCAGACCATGATGGCATGGCGCCGATCGCGGGAAGGGTAAATCCTCCCGAAGCATCAGCATTGCCCAACGATTCGGCAGCATATTCAACCAGCATCTGCTGCGCGCGGCCAAGCACGCTGGTCCAGTGCTGCAATTCCTCAAGCGTCGCGACAGGGCTTTTCAGCAGGTCGGGATCCTGATCCATGGTCGTCGCCATATCACCCTCTCAGTATTTCAGCCTGCCCACTGCCATTACGCACCAATAACCCCTATAGGTGCAAGCTGGCTTTTTGACGGGCCGTGGCCGCGCCCATTCACCGAGGAAGACATGTCCGAAGAATTTTACCGCATCAAGCGTTTGCCGCCCTACGTGATCGCCGAAGTGAATGCGATGCGGGCAGCGGCGCGCGCGGCGGGCGAGGACATTATCGATCTCGGCATGGGCAACCCCGATCTGCCGCCGCCCCAGCACGTCATCGACAAGCTGTGCGAAGTGGCCCGCAAGCCCGACGCGCACGGCTATTCCGCGTCCAAGGGCATTCCGGGACTGCGCCGCGCGCAGGCGAACTATTATGGCCGCCGCTTCGGGGTCGAGGTCGATCCCGAGACCGAAGTTGTGGTGACGATGGGGTCGAAGGAGGGGCTGTCGAGCCTCGCCACCGCGATCACCGCGCCGGGCGATGTCGTGCTCGCACCCAATCCGAGCTATCCGATCCACACCTTCGGCTTCATCATCGCTGGCGCGACCATCCGATCGGTGCCGACGACGCCGGATGAGAATTACTGGCGCGCGCTTGATCGGGCGATGGCCTTCACCGTGCCAAAGCCTTCGATCCTGGTCGTGGGCTATCCATCCAATCCGACCGCCGAGGTCGTCGATCTCGCCTTTTACGAACGGCTGGTTGCGTGGGCGAAAGAGAATCAGGTCTGGGTGCTGTCCGATCTGGCTTATTCCGAGCTTTATTATGACGGCCAGCCGACGCCCTCGATCCTGCAGGTGCCGGGCGCGAAGGATGTCGCGATCGAGTTCACCAGCATGTCCAAGACGTACAGCATGGCGGGCTGGCGGATGGGCTTCGCGGTCGGCAACAGGAAGCTGATCGCGGCGTTGACGCGGGTGAAATCCTATCTCGACTATGGCGCGTTCACTCCGATCCAGGCGGCGGCGGTTGCCGCCATCAACGGGCCGCAGGATATCGTCGAGGCCAATCGCCAGCTCTACAAGAAACGCCGCGACGTGCTGGTCGAAAGCTTCGGCCGCGCCGGCTGGGAAGTCCCGCCGTCGCGCGCGAGCATGTTCTGCTGGGCGCCCTTGCCGCCGGCCCTGGCGCATATCGGCAGCCTCGAATTCTCGAAGCAGCTTCTGACCCATGCGGGCGTCGCGGTCGCGCCGGGCGTCGGCTATGGCGAGGACGGCGAAGGCTTCGTGCGGATCGCAATGGTCGAGAACGAACATCGCATCCGCCAGGCGGCGCGCAACGTGAAACGCTATCTGCAAAGCATGGGGGTGAACGTCCCCACGCAGGTGAAGGCGGTTTAATTCGTCAAGCGCCTCTCCAAACCGTTCGTGCTGAGTAGCCATTGAGCTTGTCGAAATGGCGTATCGAAGCACCCTTCGATACGGGCCTTCGACAGGCTCAGTCCCTACTCAGGGCGAACGGGAATGAGAAAGTTAGGATGATGCCAATCCTCCCCGACGTCCTGCCCCCAAGGCTGCGCCTCGTCGTCTGCGGCACCGCGCCCGGCACGCGATCGGCAAAGGATCAGGCCTATTACGCGCATCCGCAGAACCAGTTCTGGGGCGTGATGCATCGCGGCGGGGTGACGCCGCATCGCTTTGCACCGCAGGACTATCCGGCACTGCCCAGCTACGGCGTCGGCCTGACCGACATCTGCAAACATGCGTTCGGCGCCGACAGCGCCATGACCCGCAACGATTTCGATCCGGAGGGCCTCGCCGATCGTATCGCCGCCGCCGCGCCCGGCATCATGGTCTTCAACGGCAAATTCTCCGCCAAACATTATCTCCGCCGGCAACAAGTGCCCTATGGCCTGTTGCCGGAGACCATCGGACCAACCCGCCTCTACGTCGCCCCCTCCACCTCGCCGTTGGCGCGGCGCTATTGGAACGAGACGATCTGGATGGACCTGCTTCAACTGGCCGGCTTCACCCCGCGCTAAAGAGCCCTCTCCCGCAAGCGGGAGAAGGCTTCAGGCGCGCACCCCACGGCGGAACCGTAACGACCGCCTGCGCGTCTCCCAACCAATGCTTGCCCATCCCCTGAACTTGCACCACTGTCCCACGCAATGACCGGGGCCGACTTCACGATCGACGAGCAAGGCGATGCGCCCGTGCTGCGCTTCACCGGCGCGCTGACGCTTGCGGAAGCGAGTACGCTCGGATCGCGGCTCGGCGCGCTCGATCGCCAGCCGACGCGGATCGATTTGTCCGGCGTTGAACGGATCGACACGATCGGCGCGTGGCTGGTCCACCGTCTGGCGCGCGACAGCGGAGCGGAAATCGACGGCGCCAACGAGGATGCCGAGCGGCTGCTTGAGCAGGTCTCAGCTGCGGATCAGCCGCTCAAGATTCGCCCCGATCGCACCCCTCCTTTTATCCGCGTGCTGGATGAGATGGGCACGGCCACGATCATGGCCGGCCGCACGCTTTTGGGATTGCTCGGTTTTTTCGGCGCGGTCGTGATTTCCAGCTGGGCGCTGATCCGCCATCCGCGCCGTTTTCGCGTCAACTCGGTCGTCCGCCAATTCGAAGTGGTGGGCGTCAAGGCGCTCGCCATCATCGGCCTGATGAGCTTCCTGATCGGCATCGTCATCGGCCAGCAGGGCGCGGTCCAGCTCCGCCAGTTCGGCGCGGAGGTCTTCACCATCAACCTGATCGGCCGGATCACCCTGCGCGAACTGGGTGTGCTGATGACCGCGATCATGGTCGCCGGCCGCTCCGGCTCAGCCTTCGCCGCGCAGATCGGATCGATGAAGCTCGCCGAAGAAGTCGATGCGATGCGGACCATCGGCGTCTCCCCGATGGAAGCGCTGGTGATGCCGCGCGTGCTGGCCGCCGTAATCATGATGCCGTTGCTGGGCTTCTACGCCTCGCTCGTGGCAATCCTTGGCGGCGGCATCTTCTGCTGGATCAGCCTCGATATCCCGCCCGTCACCTTCATCCAGCGCATCCGCGAGGTCGTGCCGATGACTGACCTGTGGATCGGCATGATCAAGGCCCCGGTGTTCGGCCTCATCATCGCGATGGCGGGCTGCTTCCAGGGCATGCAGGTCGAAGGCAATGCCGAGGATGTCGGCCTGCGCACCACGGCCTCAGTGGTGCAAGCGATCTTCCTCGTGATCGTGATCGATGCGGCGTTTGCGGTGTTCTTCACCTCGATCGGCTGGGTGTGATTGTGGACGCAAACGCCGCTCCCCTCATCTGCGTGCGCGGCCTCGTGAATCGCTTCGGCGATCAGCTTGTCCATGACGGGCTCGACCTCGATGTCCGGCGTGGCGAGATCCTTGGCGTGGTCGGCGGGTCGGGCACCGGCAAGTCAGTGTTGATGCGCAGCATCGTCGGCCTGCAAACGCCCGAGGCCGGCAGCGTCGAGGTATTCGGCGAGCCCATGATCGGCCGCAACGAGGACGAGGCCAAGTCCGTCCGCAAGCGCTGGGGCATCGCCTTTCAGGGCGGCGCGCTTTTCTCCACGCTCACTGTCGCTGAAAATGTGCAGGTGCCGATCCGCGAATATTACCCCAAGATCGATCCCGTGCTGCTCGACGAGATCGCCTCCTACAAGGTGGCGATGACCGGGCTCCCGGTGGAGGCCGGGCCGAAATATCCGTCCGAACTTTCCGGCGGCATGCGCAAACGCGCCGGCCTCGCTCGCGCGCTCGCGCTCGATCCCGAGCTTGTGTTCCTCGACGAGCCGACCGCCGGGCTTGATCCGATCGGCGCGGCCAACTTCGACATGCTGCTGCGCGAGCTCAAGGAAACCCTCGACCTCACGGTTTTCCTGATTACGCATGATCTCGATACGCTCTATGCGATCTGCGACCGGGTTGCGGTGCTGGCCGATCGCAAGGTAATCGCGGTCGGAACGATCCCGGAACTATTGGCGTTGGACCACGCGTGGATAGAAGAATATTTCAAAGGCCCACGGGGACGCGTCGCGGCGGATGCCGCGGAGCGCAACGCCAAAGCCGAACAGGGGGCGTGACGGGCTGATGGAAAATCGTTCGAATCATATCCTCGTCGGCGGCGTCGTGCTCGCGCTTACCATCGTGACGCTCGTCTTCATTGTCTGGCTAAGCGGCTTCAGCAACCAGAGCGGTCGCCAATACGACATCTTCTTCAAGCAATCCGTGGACGGGCTGGCCAAGGGATCGTCAGTGACTTTCGCGGGCGTGCCGATCGGCAATGTCGAGGACATCGTGCTGATCCCCAAGAACCCCGAGTTCGTGCGGGTGCGCATCGCGGTGAAGGATGAGGTGCCCGTCCTGCAGGGCACCACCGCGACCATCGCCAGCGTCGGCTTCACCGGCGTGTCGCAGATCAACCTCGACGGCGCCATGAAGGGCGCGCCGCCGATCGAGGAGCCCGGGCCCGAGGGCGTGCCGGTGATCCCGACCAAACCGGGCGCGCTCGGCGAATTGCTGAACAGCGCGCCGAAATTGCTGGAGCGCATCACGACACTCAGCGAACGACTGGCTGAGCTGCTGTCCGACAAGAACCAGCAATCGATCGGCGGCATCCTCGCCAATGTCGACAAGCTCAGCAAGGCGCTCGCCGATCGCGGGCCGGAGATCGCCGCGACCCTGGCCGAGACCAAGGTCGCGATAAAACAGGCCGGCGACGCCGCGCAGAAGGTCGGCGATCTCGCCGAGACGACCAACGGCGTCATGGCGCAGGACGTGAAACCCGCGATGCAGAACCTCAACAAGGCCGTCGCGTCGGCGCAGCGCAGCATGGACACGCTCGATCAGGTCCTGACCGACGCCAAGCCGGGCGTGAAAAGCTTCTCGACCCAGACCATTCCGGAGGTCAGCCAGCTCGTCAGCGACCTGACCGAAATGAGCCGCGCGCTGACCGCCGTCGCCAACCGATTGAATTCGGGCGGCGCGGGCGCGGTGCTCGGCGGCGGCAAGCTCCCCGAATATAAGCCGAGGAATTGAGATGAAGCGCTTTCTTGCCTTGGCCCTCCTGATGCCCCTCGCCGCCTGCGTAAGCTTCGGCGAGAAGCCCCCCGCTTCGCTGATGACGCTCAGGGCGACCGAACAGCTCCCAGCCGGTCCCGCGAAGCCGCTCACCAGCGACAACAGCATCATCGTCTATCAGCCCACCAGTTCACAGATGCTCGCCAACGATCATGTCGCTGTGAGGACGGGCGGCACCAGCATCTCCTACCTAAAGGACGCGCGCTGGTCCGATTTGCCGTCGCGCCTGTTCGCCGACCTCGTCTCCGACACCATCGCGGCACGCACTGACCGGGTCGTGATCGACCGCCGCCAATATGCGCTGGCCCCCGGCGCGCGGCTGAGCGGCAAGCTGGAGGCGTTCGAGCTTATCAGCGGGCGCGGCGAAGTCGTGGTGATCTACGACGCCGTACTGGTGCCGGGCGAAGGCAAGCCTCCCGTCAGCCGCCGCTTCGAGGCGCGCGCCAGAACCGCCAGCGAGAAGCCGGGCTCGGTGGGACAGGCGCTCAACGAAGCGGCCAATCAGGTAGCGGTCGCGGTGGCGGATTGGGTGAAGAGCGGCGGGACTGCGGGCTGATATCGCGAGGGATCTTCAGATCGCGCTACGCGAGGCCTGCTCAATAGCGTCAAGGGTAACGTGTAGCGCGACAGCGTCATCAAAGCTCGGCGCCAGTCGCGTACCGTTCCGGATATCGCCAGCGATCAGCGCATAGAGACGCGCGACATTGCCCGCTGCCGGCGTGTCCGGCCAATCCCGGCCGACGCTTGTCGGCGGCGTCAGCGTCGCCATCTCCGAAGCGCCGCCACGCGCGCCCCGAATGGAAAGCCTGGCGAGCTGCGCATGCCCGCTGTCAGCCACCACCTGCAGGTCGCCCTCGGTTCCGTTTATCTCCCACAGAAAATTGGTCCCACGGGATACGCCGCCCCGATAATGTATCGAAATCGGCACACCGCTGGCGAGCGTGCCATGCACAAGGATCTGGTCGTCGGAGGATACCGGAATCGTTTCACCCGTATCGGCCACCAGCACCGAGCTGCGCCGGCGGAGCATCCGCGCCGAGAGATCGGCAAGATCCCCCAGCACATCCTTCACGCCGGCCAATGTGTGCCCGAGCGGAATGGTGAGCGCCGTCGCGCCATTGGCCTTGTCGAAGAGATAGGCATGGGCGGCATCGGTCTGGGCGCCCCACGCCATGCCGCTTCCTACGATCGTGGTGGACAATATCTCCCCCACATAGCCTTCGGCGATCAGTTGCCGCAGATAAGGCACTTCGGGCGCCGTTCGCATCTGCGTGCCGACAGCCGCCACCACGCCCTTCGCGCGGGCGGCATCCGCCATCTCCCGCGCTTCCGCCAGACCATTGCCGAGCGGCCATTCGCAGTACACATGCTTGCCCGCCGCCAGCGCCTTCATCACCAGCGCGCGATGATGCGGCACTTTGACGGTGACGACGACAAGATCGACATCATCGGAAGCCACGAGCGCCTGCGCATCCTCGAACGCATGCCGCAAACCGAAGGCTTCAGCGGCGCGCTGGCCGCTGGCCGGGCTGCTGTTGGCGCACCCCACCACTTCGAACTCAGGCAGCATGGCAAGGGCCGGCATATGCGCCGTCGCGGCCCAATGGATGCCGGGGTTCAAACCGATGATGCCAACCCTGATCGGCCCGTCCTTCATAGCAACATGCTCCTCATATGCCGGAGCCTTCGCCATGCGGCGCGCCCGCGCATCCCGCACCTTTAGGAAGCGCTGGCGGCAGCGCCACTATCACAAATGCACCGCCAAAGCCGCGCGATCAAAAGTGCCAGCACAAAATAGGCCAAGACGGCAATCATTGCGCCCGGCCAGCCGATCAACGGCAGAACGGACGCCAAGGCTACAAAGGCGGCGAGCAGCAGCGCAATTCGTCGAGGTGTCAATTTCATCGGCCCATGCTGTCACGCCGAGCGCCCGCATTCCACCCCCACCGTCATGCCAGCGCAGGCTGGCATCCATCGCTCTATCCTTTCATGGATGGCGCAGATTTGAGAGACATGGACCCCAGCCTACGCTGGGGTGACGATGGAATAGGATGCGGGGATCGCGCCAACTCCGCCCCTCACCGCACCACCGCCTTCGCCGCCCGGCTCGCCAGCCGCTCCAGCGCCGACCCGTGAATCGCCGGCGTCGTCGCCAATATCCCGAACGCATCGCCTCTGGTGGAGTTGTACCGCAGCGTCCCGCCCAGCACGTCCGTCACCGTCGCGCCCGCCTCCTGCGCGATCAGCGCCGCGGCGGCGATGTCCCATTCCTTGCCCCAGCGCATCGCGGCGAGCAGATCGGCCTGTCCCGCCGCCACCATCGCGATGCGCAACGCGATCGAGTTGGGCTTTTCGACCGCGACCAGATCCTTGTCCGCGCGCGGCAGGATGTCGGCGGGCACACGAGCGCCGGCCAGCGTGGGATGATCGCTGACGCTGATCGCCAGTCCGTTGCAGGTCGCGCCCTCACCGGCAAAGGCGCGCCAATGCTCGCCCCGCGCGGGCGCATCGAGCACGCCCAGCAGCGGCCTGCCGCCTTCGGCCAGCGCGATAGAAACCGCCCACCCCGCCTTTCCGCGCAGGAAATCGCGCGTGCCGTCGATCGGATCGACCACCCACACCCGCGTGCGCATCAGGCGCTCGGCATCGTCGGCGGTTTCCTCGGAGAGCCAGCCCGCCTCGGGATCGAGCGCCATCAGCCGATCCTTGAGCATCGCGTCTGCGGCGAGATCGACGTCGCACACCGGATGCCCCGGCACCTTTTCCCACTGGCGATACTCCCCCTGCCAGCGGCTGTGGACCATCGCGCCGACCTCGGCGGCGATGGCGCTTACCGCGTCGAGGAGGCCATCAGGCACCCGCCACCGTCATGCCGTCGACCCGCAGCGTCGGCACGTCGACCGCGCGGCGATATTCGAGATCATCGGCGGGCGTGAGATTGAGGAACATGTCCTTCAGATTGCTGGCGATGGTGATCTCGCTGACCGGCTCGGCGATCTTAC
Organism: uncultured Sphingomonadaceae bacterium; assembly: GCA_964383565.1. Lineage (GTDB taxonomy): Bacteria > Pseudomonadota > Alphaproteobacteria > Sphingomonadales > Sphingomonadaceae > CANJQJ01. Next base: position 9,990 of record CAYLIK010000031.1, on the reverse strand, counting down.
CGTCGCGGATCGCGAAGCCAGACGCCCCCCGGCTGTAATCGCCGGTGATGCCGTTGACGCCCTGCCCGATCAGCTCGGTGACATAGACCCCCAATTTAATGTCCGACATCAGCGCCTCCGGGGATACAACGCCCGGCTGCATGAACAGGTTCGTCGCCCCCGCGCCCGGCGGACCGCCGACGCCGCGGTTGGCGTGGCCGGTCGGCTGCAGGCCAAGCTGTCGCGCCGAGGCCGAGTCCAGCAGCCAGGTCGTCAGCACGCCATCGGCGATGATGTCGAGCGCGGCCGTCGGCAGCCCCTCGCCATCGAAAGGACGCGAGCGCAGGCCGCGTGGGCGCAGCGGATCGTCGCGCACGGTGATCCCGGCCGCAAAAATCCGTTCGCCCAGGCTGTCGAGCAGGAAGCTGGTGCGCCGCGCGACCGACGATCCGGTGATCGCGCCGATCAGATGGCCCAGCAGGCTCGATCCGGCGCGGGGATCGAAGACGATCGGCATCGGGCCGGACGAAAGTTTGCCCGGATTGAGCCGTGCGACGGCGCGCTCGCCGGCCCGCTTGCCGATGATCGAAGCGGGCTCGAGATCGCTCCAGTGGCGTGCCGAATGATAGGCATAATCACGCTGCATCGCGCCGCCCTCGCCGCCGATGACGCTGGCCGAATTGCCATAGCCGCTGGTGGAATAGGCCTGTGCGAAGCCGTGCGACGTGGCCAGCGCGACCATCGATCGGCCGGCCGAGGCGCCCGCCCCTTCGCTGTTGGTAACGCCATCGACGGCGCGGGCTGCATATTCGGCCTCGGTCGCCCGGTCGCGCAATTCCTGTGGCGAAGGATCATAGCCATCGTCGCCATCGACTGCGGGCGGCACGCCCTTGAACAGCCGATCCTCGGGCGCCAGACCTGACCATGGATCCTCGGGCGCCTCGCGCGCCATCGCGACGGCGCGTTCAACCAGCGCGGTCAGCGCGTCCGCAGACAGATCGGAGGAAGAAACACTTGCCGATCGCGTCCCGACGAACACCCGGAGACCAATCTCCTCGCCTTCCGAACGCTCGACATCCTCAAGCGCGCCAAGGCGGATTTGAACCTGGGTCGAGGCATCGCCGACATAAAGGGCGTCAGCGGCATCGGCCCCGGCGCGTTTGGCGGCGGCAATAAGATCGTCAACCTGGGATCGGGCTATTTCGGCGCTCAGCATCCAAGCGACTTAGGGACGCGATGGCGGAAGGTCAAAGGCTGTCATGCAGATTAAGCCCCTCCCCTTCAGGGGAGGGGTTGGGGG
>CAYLIK010000031.1:0-8701 GCA_964383565.1 uncultured Sphingomonadaceae bacterium | reverse complement strand
TCCTTGCCGCTTCATCCAGACGCGAGGCCCCACCCCCAACCCCCTCCCCTGAAGAGGAGGGGGCTTCCAATGCTACGCCGTCGATCCCACCACTAGGCAGCCAAGAAACATCAGCAGCCCAGCGGAGCGGTTCGAACGAAACCGCCGCAAGGCATCGTCGCCGCTGTCCGTCCTCAACCCGAAAGCCTGCCAGCCCAGATGCACACCAAGCGGAATCAGCGCCGCCAGCGCCAATAGCTGCGGCCGGATCGACCAGAACGCCAACGCCCAAAGGATGAACGCCGCCAAATAGAAGAGGATCACCCCGAGCCGGACATATCCGCCCAGCGCACGGGCGGAGCTTTTCACGCCGGCCAGCGCATCATCCTCGACATCCTGCAGAGCGTAGATCGTGTCATAGCCTAACACCCAGAAAAAGGCGCCCGCGTACAGCAGCAGGCCGGTGCGATCGATCCCGCCGGTCGCCTCCGCCCAGCCGACGAGCGCCGCCCAGGTGAAGACGAGACCGAGCCACGCCTGCGGCCACCAGGTGATCCGCTTCATGAAGGGGTAGGCGGCGACCAGCGCGAGGCTCCCCAGCGCGATGAACTGGGCAATCGGGCGGAGCTGGAGCAACACGATCAGCCCGATCAGGCACAGGAACATCAGCCAGCCCCACGCCAGCCGCATGGAAATCCGGCGGCTCGCAATGGGCCGCGCGGCGGTGCGGGCCACGCGCGCGTCGAGATCCCGGTCGATGATGTCGTTGTAGACGCAGCCCGCGCCGCGCATCGCGATCGATCCCAGCGCGAACCAGAGTATAAGGTCCCAGCGCGTTCCACCCTGCCCCGCCAGCGCGACCGCCCAGGCGCCGGGCCAGAACAACAACCACGCCCCGATCGGCCGATCGAAACGGGCCAGTTGTATCAGATCGCGAACACGCCCCGGCAGACGCGCGAGCACGCTTCTGCTTTCGGTATCGGGGACGATCTGATCGCCGGTCATGATCCGGCCCTTAAGCGGATTGATCCGCACCCGCGAGTGCAAATCGGCCCGGTCTCAGGCCGCCTCGCTCATATGATAGAGCCGGTCGATCTGCTCGACGGCCACCGGCGGGCTCAGCAGATAGCCTTGCGTTTCGCCGCAGCCCATGGCGATCAGGTGGCGCAGTTGCTCCTCGGTCTCGACACCCTCCGCAATGACGCGCAGCTTCAGCGCACGCGCGAGCTTCACGATCGCCATGACGACCGCCTCCGATCCACGCTCCACGCCCAGGTTGATGATGAAGGACCGATCGATCTTGATCTTGTCGATCGGATATTGCTGCAGATAGCTGAGGCTCGAATAGCCGGTGCCAAAATCATCGAGCGCGATCGAGAAACCCATGCGCCGGACGTTCGCCAACGTCTCATGCGTCACCGGATCGTCGCCGAGCAACAGCCCTTCGGTTATCTCCAGCTCGAAATTGCTTGGACGCACGCCCATCTCTTCGACCAGAGCCTTGAGTTTCGGCAGAAAATCCTTCAGCCGCAGCTGGGTGGCCGACACGTTGATCGCGACCGTCAGCCCCGGCCAACGGCGGCTGTCCTCGAACGCGCGGCGCAGAGTGAACATGCCGAGCTCGGCGATCAGGCCGCACTCCTCGGCGATTGGCACGAAAAAGCCGGGCGAGGTGTCGCCCCGCTCGGGATGATGCCAGCGAACCAGCGCCTCGACGCCGCTCATCATCCCGCGCCGGTCGGACTGCGGCTGATAGACCATATAGAGGTCCCCTGCGACGAGCGCCTGCCGCAGATCATCTTCCATCGTGCGGCGAAACCGGATCGCTGCATCCATTTCCGGCTCGAAGAAACGATACTGGTTACGGCCGCCCTGCTTGGCGCGATAAAGCGCCAGATCGGCATGCCGGACAGCCTCGATCGGCTCCATTGCCGCTTCGGTCACCAATGTCGTGCCGACCGAGCATCCGGAGAAGATCTGCCCGCTCGAAAGATCGAACGGCTCGGCAGTCGCCTTAACAAGCCGCGCTGCCAGTCGACCCGCCCGTCGCGGCGTCGCCTCGATCTGTACGATCGCGAACTCGTCCCCGGACAGCCGCGCCACCGTGTCGCCACGGCGGCATATGCTCGCCATCCGCTGCGCCGCGCCGCGGATCAGCTCATCGCCGATTTGATGCCCGAACGTGTCGTTGATGTCCTTGAACCGATCGAGATCGATACAGTGCACGGCGACGGATTTGCCAGAGCGGCGCGCCTGATCGATCGCGACGGAGAGACGATCGAAGAACATCACCCGATTGGGCAGGCCCGTAAGGTGATCGTGATAGGCAAGGTGCGATGCCCGCGCCTCGCTTGCGATCAAATTCTGCGCGACGCGCCAACTCCGGCGGTGCAGGATCAACGCAATGCCGATGAACACGCTGACGAATGCGAACATCGGCACGGCGAGATTACGCAGCAACATCGCGCCGGGACGCTGCGATTGCCAGTCGAGCGTCGCCACCAGCGAACCGGCATCGCTCAAAAGAGGGATATAGGCCCCGGAGGGCTCCCAGCCGCTGCCGACCTTGTGAAGACGAAGGTTGTCCAGCATGTAGCGCCGGCCGAATGCGGCAAGGAAATCCTTTCCGATTTCCATCCCTGTGACGACGATCGGCGCCTTGGAGCCCTTGATTCGCGCCGTGCCGAAATCCGGCTGCACCAATGTTGCGGTGAATATGTAAGGCACGCCGTCGACCAGGGCGATCGTATCGGATTGAAGCGAGTCGTTGAGCGGCGTCATCACAGCGCCCCCGCGGTTCCGCTGCGCTTCCGCAGCTCGCACCTGGGCGATCACGGCCTGAACCTTGGGCTGAACCGGCTTGAAGATGGCCGTGGGCGCCTCCCGACCGCCTTTTGATGCGATCAGCGGGCGGTCCCCGGCATCCAGCACGAAGCTCTTCGCAATACCCTGCGTATCGTGGAAGAAACGGCCTATATTATCGCGCGCCCAGGCTCGGTCGAAATGATTGTCGAGATGGCGGACGGCCTCGTCCCATGAAAGTTGGGCGGAAAGGCTCCTGGCGATTTCCTGCCTTTTGCTCGCCATGCCGTGAAACACCACGGTCTGCTCGCGTGTTCGCGACAGATTGTCGACGATGGCGGACACGAAGAAGCATCCCCCAAGCAGCAGCGCCAGCGCTATCACGCCAACCGCCGCCAATGGCGCGAAAAGAGCCCCTCGATTGAATCCCCGCAACATACGCCACTCCCTGCCCGGCATTTCATCTGCCAGAGGAAGTTTAAAAGCTCGTCAACGACGGACGTGTATCAAGTATCTAAAATCATCCGATACAATTACTGCAGATAAATTCCTGAATTTATAACGAAAATCCACTAGACATGAAAACAACCTCCGTATTGTTACGTAGGTGATCTGAGCGCTTATTGCGCCGCCGTCAGCGCCTGATCGAGATCGGCCAGGATGTCGTCGATATGCTCAAGCCCGATCGAGAGGCGGACATAGCCTTCGGACACGCCAGTCGCGAACTGCTCTTCCGGGGAAAGCTGCGAGTGGGTGGTCGAGGCCGGGTGGATCGCGAGGCTGCGGGCGTCGCCGATATTGGCGACATGGTAGAAGAGCTTGAGCGAGTCGATGAACTTGCGGCCCGCATCCTTGCCGCCGGCCAGTTCGAAACCGAGCAGCCCGCCAAGACCGCCGGACAGATAACGATCAGCGCGCTCGCGCTGGACGCCGGTCTGCAGCGACGGGTGGATAACCTTGGTCACGCCAGCGCGGCTTTTCAGGAAATCGGCGACCTTCAGCGCATTCTCGCAATGGCGCGGCATGCGCAGCGGCAGCGTCTCAAGCCCCTGCAGGATCTGGAAGGCATTGAACGGCGAGAGCGCCGAACCGAGATCGCGCAGCAGCACGGTGCGGGCGCGCAATATATAGGCGATCGGGCCGAGCGGCTTGGCGGCCTGCGCCCAGACTGCGCCATGATAGCTCGGGTCGGGCGTATTCAGCGTCGGCTGGCGATCGGGAAACGCTTCCCAGTCGAAATTGCCGCCGTCGACGATCATGCCGCCGATCGAGGTGCCGTGGCCGCCAATATATTTGGTCGTCGAATAGACGATGATCGCCGCGCCATGATCGAACGGGCGCGCCAGCAGGGGTGCTGCGGTATTGTCCATGATGAGCGGGATGCCGAGCTTGCGCCCGATGGCGGCGATCTCGGCGATCGGTGGGACGACGAGCTTCGGGTTGGGCAGCGTCTCGGCATAATAAGCGCGGGTGCGATCGTCGCTGGCGCGGGCGAACGCCTCGGGATCGGCGGGATCGACGAAGCGGACCTCGATGCCCTGATCCTTCAGCGTGTTCGCGAAGAGATTCCAGGTGCCGCCGTAAAGATCAGTCGCGCTCACCACATTGTCGCCGGCACGCGCAAGATTCTGGATGGAAATGGCGGACGCCGCCTGCCCGGAGGAGACCGCCAGCGCAGCCGCCCCACCCTCGATCGCGGTTATACGCTGCTCAAGGATGTCGGTCGTCGGGTTCATGATCCGGGTGTAGACATTGCCCAGTTCCTCCAGCGCGAAGAGCCGCGAGGCGTGGGCCGTGTCCTGAAACTGGTAGGAGGTGGTCTGATAGATTGGCGGGGCGACCGCGCCGGTGGTGGGATCAGCGCGCCAGCCGGCGTGCAAGGCAAGCGTCTCGGGACGATAGCTTCCGGTCATGATGGCTCCTCCGTTGGAATGAAAAGCGCGTGCCTTATGCCGCAGCCTGTCGCGCGGTGGCAACCGGCCTGCTAAGAGGCGCAACATGCCCGCCACCCCCGCCTGGCCGCCAGCCAGCACGCCCCGTCTTTATGTAGAGCAGCCGTTGGAAGGTGTAGGCGAGATCGTCGTCGCCGGGCCGCAGGCTCACTATCTGTCCAGCGTCATGCGCGGCGCCGTGGGCGATCCCGTCCGCCTGTTCGACGATATCAGCGGGGAATGGCTGGCGAAAATCGCGCATGTCGGCAAGCGCGATCTGGTGCTGGCGATCGAGGCGAAGCTCGGCCCGCGCGAGGCCGTGCCGGATCTCTGGCTGCTGATGGCCCCCATCAAGAAGGGCCGGATCGACTGGATGGTCGAGAAGGCCTGCGAGCTTGGCGTCGATCGCATCCTGCCTGTGATCACGCAGCGCACGATCGTCGATCGGGTGAACACCGACCGGCTTCGCGCGCACATGATCGAAGCGGCTGAGCAATGCGGCCGTACGGCGCTGCCTCAGCTCGATGAGGCGGTGAAGCTGGACAGGCTGCTCGCGGACTGGCCGGCCGATCGCGCCCTGCTGTTCGCCGACGAGGCGGGCGGCGTGCCGATGACCGATGCGGCGGCCAAAGGACCAGCGGCGATCCTGATCGGGCCGGAGGGCGGCTTTACCGACAGCGAACGCGCCCTTGTCCGCGCCTTGCCTGCGGCGCGGGGCGTCACGCTCGGACCACGCATTCTGCGCGCGGACACGGCTGCCGTCGCGGCAATCAGCCTCTGGATGGCCGCCGCCGGGGACTGGCGCAGTGATGCCTGAATAGTAGCATTTCAAAACTAAATGGGGCTGGCGCAGTCGCCGGGGCGCGGCTATGGGCGCTCGCAATGAGCACGCGTAAAGCCTCGGACGGAGAGGATCCTTATATCGAGTCGCGGGAAGACCTGCTGGAGGTCTTCACAGGCGGCGAGAAACCTAAGGATCGCTGGCGGATCGGCACCGAGCATGAGAAGTTCGTCTACCGCCTGAGCGATCATCGCGCGCCCTCTTATGAGGAGCAGGGCGGTATCCGCGATCTGCTGCAGGGCCTGACCCGCTTCGGCTGGGAGCCGGTGATCGAGGGCGATCATGTCATCGCGCTCTCCGGCCCGGACGGCGCGGTCAGCCTTGAGCCGGCGGGGCAGTTGGAGCTTTCGGGTGCTCCGCTCGACAATCTCCACCAGACCTGCGCCGAGACCGCGCGCCATCTCCAGCAGGTCAAGGCAGTCGGCGACGAACTCGGCATCGGCTTCCTCGGCATGGGCCTGTGGCCGGACAAGACCCGCGAAGAGCTGCCCGTGATGCCCAAGGGCCGCTACGCGATCATGCTCCGCCATATGCCGCGCGTCGGCACGATGGGCCTCGACATGATGCTGCGGACCTGCACCATCCAGACCAATTTGGACTATGCCTCCGAAGCGGACATGGTGAAGAAGTTCCGCGTCAGCCTCGCGCTTCAGCCGCTCGCGACCGCGCTGTTCGCCAACTCGCCGTTCCTCGAAGGCAAGCCAAACGGCTTCCTCTCCTATCGCAGCCATATCTGGACTGACACCGATCCGCACCGCACCGGCATGCTGCCCTTCGTGTTCGAGGATGGCTTCGGTTACGAACGCTACGCCGATTACATGCTCGACGTGCCGATGTATTTCGTCTTCCGCGACGGCAAATATATCGACGCGGCGGGCGAGAGTTTCCGCGACTTCATCGACGGCAAGCTGCCAGCCTATCCCGGCCACAAACCGCGGCTGGGCGACTGGACCGACCATCTCTCGACCGCCTTCCCGGAGGTCCGCCTCAAGAGCTTCCTCGAGATGCGCGGCGCTGACGGCGGTCCATGGAACAAGATCTGCGCCCTGCCCGCCTTCTGGGTCGGGCTGCTCTATGACGATGCCGCGCTCGACGCGGCGTGGGACGAAGTCAAGCACTGGACGATCGAAGATCACCACCGCATCCGCGCCGAGGTTCCCAAGCTCGGTCTTGCCGCCAAGGGTCCGCGCGGCCGCACCTTCCAGCAGCTCGGCAAGGAAATATTGCAGATCGCATCGGCTGGCCTCTCGGCGCGCGCGCGATTGAACGGCGCGGGCGATAGCGAGCAGGGCTATCTCGATCCGCTTTACGAGGTGGTCGCCTCGGGCAAGACGCCAGCCGAAAAGCTGCTCGAACGCTACCATGGCGAATGGAACGGCGACCTCTCGAAAATCTACGACGAGATGAGCTTCTAGCCACCCCGTCATGCTGAAACGCGTTCAGCATGACGAGAGAATTGGGTGGTCCCTCGACTACAGCCATTCCGTTCATCTGAGCTTCATAATATGTTGTTGTTTTACAACAGTTTTTGTCAAAGAGACGGTTCGAGCAACCTTGTCACTTCCGTCTCGTTTCCTCCCGCCTGACTGATCGCGGCGTCCGCCGTGCCGGTCAGGTGTTTAAGGAGTGTATTAATGAAATTGTATCTTACAGCAGCCGCTGCGGCGCTGCTCATCGCATCTAACGGCGCTTACGCACAGGACACAGCGCCTGACGGCAGCAAGGCTTTTGGTATCGAGCCCTATGTCGGCGTGATGGGTGGCTATGAAAGCCACGACCGCAGTTCCGAATTCGGCACCCTGCCGGGACGTGGACGCCTGAACGGTGCGCTCGTCGAAGGCGTTGCGGGCGTCAACATCCCGCTGAGCGCCTTTGTCGTTGGCGCGGAAGGCACCGTGTCCAAGGGCTTCGGCGATATCGACTGGGAATATGGCGTGCGCGGCCGCGTGGGTCTGCGCGCTGGCGACAGCGGCCTCATCTACGCATCCGGTGGCCATATGTGGATCAACGGCGACAAGGGTTTCGCTGATCACCACGACTGGATCTACGGTCTTGGCGTCGAAGCTGGGCCCAAGGACATCGGCCTGGGCGGGATCACCGGATCGGCAGGCCCGCGCCTGCGCTTCCAGATCGACACCTATGACTTCAACAGCATCCGGCCGACGGCCGGCGTGATGTTCCACTTCTAAGGCTTCTTGCGCTTAATTCGCGGAATGCGGATCGCTTTCACTTCGTCATCCTGGCGAAAGCCCGACTTTCGTCGGGATGACAAAAATGAGGGTGCCTTAGCGCTAAACTAAATAAACTAAAGGCGTGCGCCGGGGAGCGATCCCCGGCGCCGTCATCATTTTGTAAACGATAGAAGAAATACCCGAAATCGTCCCGCCTCCGTCATGCACGGTTCAGGCTGAGAAACGAATAGGCTATCGGAAATCGATAGGCATCGGAATGTAGCGTGGCGACAGCAAAAAGTGTGAGAAATTCAGCCTTTTGCTCGAAGCGTTATCCATCGGTTTTCTGGGTGAGATGGGCCTGTGCCCGCCTGGGCGCGGCTGCTGCCATCCTCGCTCTTTCCACAGCTGCGTTCGGTCAGGCCGCTGCCGATTTGCCTGAAGAGGATGGCGGCGAGATCATCGTCAATGGTGCCGCCGCGCCACGCGGATCGGTGATCGGCAATGTCGAGCCCGAACAGCGGCTGACCCCGGCCGACATACGCTCCTATGGCGTCAGTTCGATTTCCGAACTGTTGAATGAACTGGCGCCGCAGACCGATGCGGCTGGCGGTGCGCCTGTCGTGCTGCTCAACGGCAAGCGCATCTCGGGCTTTTCCGAAATCCAGGATTATCCGACCGAGGCGATCGCGCGGGTCGAGATCCTCCCCCCGGAGGTCTCGCTCTCCTACGGCTATGCGCCGAACCAAAAGGTGGTGAACATCGTCCTCCGCCGCCGCTTCAAGGCGATCCTGGCGGATATACGCGGTGGCGTGGCGACCGAAGGCGAACGCAAGACCGGCTCGGCCACCGGAAACATCCTCCACATCCGCGACGACAGCCGCGTCAATCTCGACGTGAAATACACCACCGCCGACCGGCTGCTCGAAAGCGACCGGGGCGTGGCGACCACTGCCGGGCGGCGGCCTTATTCGCTG
>CAYLIK010000030.1:22992-24708 GCA_964383565.1 uncultured Sphingomonadaceae bacterium | reverse complement strand
ATCGCGGGATCGGCTGGGTGCTAATGTCGCTGGCGCTCTATCCGCATTTCTGCATCGAGCATGTCTATGGGCATCATCCCAATGTTGCGACGCGCAAGGATCCGGCAACGGCGCGGCGGGGCGAGCATTTCTATGCGTTCGTGCCACGATCGATGTTCGGCGGGATGGCGAGCGCGTGGCGGATCGAGCGGGAGCGGTTGCGGCGAGCCGGATCGGGCGTGCTGTCGCCGGGTAATGGGTTGCTAGTCGCCTGGGCCGCGATTGCGGCTGGGCTGGTTGCGATCTGGTTCGGGCTGGGCGCCCTCGCCTTCTGGTTCTTCGTCGGGCAGGCGTTTGTCGCGGTGATCCTGCTCGAAGGGATCAACTATCTCGAACATTATGGGCTGCTGCGAGCGTTGCGGGAGAATGGCCGGCCCGTGCCGGTGGCGCCGGAGCATAGCTGGAACTCAAGCCATTTCCTGACCAATATCAACCTGTTCAACCTTGGCCGCCACCCCGAGCATCATATGCAGGGCAACCGCGCCTTCTACCGCCTGCGGCATTTCGACGAGGCGCCGCAGCTGCCTTATGGCTATGCGACGATGTTTCTGATCGCGCTGCTGCCGCCTTTGTGGTTCCGGATCATGGATCGGCGGCTCGAAGAGTATCTCGCCGGGCGGCAGAGCGCCGAACCGGAAGCCTCGTCGGAAGCCTCGTCCCCGGGGCAAATCAATGCTATGACTGGCTGATCGACGGGCGAGTCCGCCTGCTAGACGCGAACCGCCCGCCCGTGGACCAGTTCAACGGACGAGGAGGAAACTGATGGCAATGGGACAGACGGTGTCAGGCGCGCCAACGACAAGCGCCGCAAGTGATCGCGACATTCCGGTCAGACGCATAACCAGTCAGGATCTCAACGCCGCGCTGCGCGAGGGTTTCGCTGATTTCGCCTCGAAACGCGGCGATCTCGTCTTCATCGGGCTGATCTATCCGGTCGTCGGCTTCCTCGTTTCGATGGCGGCGCTAAATATGTCGATCTGGCCGCTCGCCTTTCCGCTGGCGGCGGGCATCTCGCTGCTCGGCCCGCTGGTGGCGACGGGTTTCTATGAGCTGGCCAAGCGCCGGGAATCCGGGATGGATTCGAGCTGGTTCCACTTCCTCGACGTGTTCAAGAGCCGGTCACGCGATGAGATCGCGATGGTCGGCGCGGTGCTGATCGGGATTTTCGCGCTGTGGCTGGCGGCGGCGGGGATGGTTTACACCGCCTTCTTCGGCGAGATGATCCGGCAGCCATCGTTCAGCGTGTTCGTGCGGGAGGTGTTCACCACGCCGCAGGGCTGGATGATGATCGTCGTCGGCAATCTGATCGGGCTTGGCTTCGCGGTGAGCGTGCTGGCGTTGAGCGTCGTTTCACTGCCGATGCTGGTCGACAAGGATGTGAGCGCGGGCACGGCAATCCGAACCTCGCTGCGCGCGTTCCGCGAGAATATGGGGGCGATGATCCGCTGGGGCCTGACCGTCGCGGTGCTGCTGGTGCTGGGATCGATCCCGTTCTTCGTCGGGCTGGCGGTGGTGCTGCCGGTGCTGGGGTACGCGACCTGGCATCTCTATACGCGGCTGATCGACCGGAGCGGGTTGCCGCCAGCCTAGACTTGTCCATTTGAAATGAAACCGTGCTCCTGCGAAGGCAGGAGCCCAGTTCACACGTGAGTGTTGGGCTCCTGCCTTCGCAGGAGC
>CAYLIK010000030.1:0-22982 GCA_964383565.1 uncultured Sphingomonadaceae bacterium | reverse complement strand
GGGGGGGGTGGGCTCGGGCCTGCGTTGGTGAACGTCACGATATCAGGCTTCAGCGGCCTCGGTCGTCCGCACGTCGCGACGCTCGGCGATACGGGCCGATTTGCCGCGGCGGCCGCGCAGATAATAGAGTTTCGCGCGCCGGACGACGCCCTTGCGCACCACTTCGATCGAATCGACGTTGGGCGAATAGAGCGGGAAGACGCGCTCGACGCCCTCGCCGAACGAGATCTTGCGGACGGTGAAGGACGAGCCCATGCCCTTGTTCGAGCGCGCGATGCACACGCCCTCGTAATTCTGGACGCGGGTGCGCTCGCCTTCGACGACCTTCACGCCGACCTTCAGCGTATCGCCCGGACGGAACACGGGAATCTTCTTGTTGGCGGTCAGCGCTTCGATCGCTTCGGCCTCGAGTGTCTGGATGAGGTTCATCTCATCGATCCTTCTTCTTCTCGTGCGCGCCAGAGGGAGACTGGACCCGAGCACCGGCATGGCGCTCCCAAAGATCCGGTCTCCGTGACCGTGTATCTGCCTCGGCCATGGACTTGCGCCATGCCGCGACCGCCGCATGATCCCCCGATCGCAGCACTTCGGGGATCGTGCGTCCTTCCCACATTTGTGGTCGGGTGTAGTGCGGATATTCGAGGAGGCCCGTTTCGAAGCTTTCCTCATCCCCACTGGAAGGCGCGCCCATTACGCCAGGAAGCAGCCGGATGCAAGCATCGAGCAGCACCAAAGCGCCGATTTCCCCGCCTGAGAGGATATAGTCGCCGATCGAGATTTCCTCGATGGCGCGGGCTTCGAACAGGCGCTGGTCGATGCCCTCGAAGCGGCCGCAGAGGATGGTGACGCCGGAGCCGGATGCGAGCTGGCGGACGCGGGCTTGGGTAAGTGGCGCGCCGCGGGGGGTCATGGCGATGACGGAGGCATCGGGTTGCGCCGAGCGGGCATGATCGACGGCGGTGGCGAGCACATCCGCCCGCATCACCATCCCTGCCCCGCCGCCTGCGGGCGTGTCGTCGACCGAACGATGCTTGTCCGTCGCGAAATCGCGGATCTGGATGGGCGCGCAGGACCACTTCCCTTCGCCCAGCGCACGGCCGGCGAGGGAGGTGCCGAGCGGACCCGGGAACATCTCGGGGTAGAGGGTCAGGATTTGGGCGGCGAAGGTCAAAGCGGCAGCGTCCAATTCTCGACCTTCAGCCCCGGCACATCGGCGAAGTGCTTCGCATTGTTCGTGACCAGAACATATCCCAAAGCTAGAGCATGAGCGGCAATCAAGCGATCGAAGCTTTTGCGCTTCACGCCGATCTGTCTGGCAATCTGAGCATATGACCGGGCTGCGACGTCATCGAAATCGTGACAGCGCAACAGGCGAACGAAAGCCTCGATACGCCGTGAATCTTCCAACGGATCCGATGATCCACGCGCACCGACCAGCAACTCGGCGGCGGTTATGGACGAGATGCCAAGCCCGTTGCGAAACTCCCGCTCTACCCGCTGTCGGGCCACATCGTTACGCCCATCGACAAAGTCGATGCAGATGTTCGTATCGAGAAGATACATCAGGCTGCGGAATCGACCGGATCGCGATCCCAGTCGCGATCATCCTGCTCGATATCGCTACGGCCGTCTTTCATGAACCCTGGCGACATGCTGCCATAGAGGCTCATCAATACTTTCAAGCCGTCATTCTCTTTCCAGAAAGTATAGGTCCCGTCCGAATGGGGTACGAAGACGACCTCATCACCCTCCGCAAAACCCAACGCCTTAGGCAATCGGATCGCGACTGAATTGCCAGACTTGAAGCTTTTGGTTCGCCATTCGTGAGCCATACAAACCCCGTATATATGGCGTGTATATACTAGCTTACAAAAGCGGCGTCAACGAGGAGGCGTTCCTCGTTCCATTCCGGCACCGCCTCGGGACGCATCGGGACCATGAAGCGTTTGCCGTCTGGGCGTTCGATTTCGATCACGTCGCCCGCGCCGAAATTCTCGATCAGGACGAGCGTGCCGAGCGCTTCGCCTTCGGTGGAGACGCACGGCAGGCCGATCAGGTCGGCATGGTAATATTCGCCCTCGCCGAGCGGCGGGAGTGATGCGCGGGGAACGGTGAGCGCGGTGCCACGCAGAGCCTCGGCGTCGGTTCGGTCAGCGATTTCGGTGAAGCGCGCGACGGCGCCGCTTGGGCCGGGACGGACGGATTTGAGCGTCAGGGTACGGCCGGCGGCGTCCAGCGTCTTGTAGGGCGCCAGATCGTCAGTGAATAATTTCAAGCGGACCTCGCCCGTCACGCCGTGCGCGCCGACGATGGCGGCGAGCGTAACATCGCCTCCCCTCCCTTTCGGGAGAGGGGGTTCGGGGGTGGGTGCGGGTGGAGTGAGCCCTTTAACGGACTCACCCACCCCAACCCCTCCCTTGGAAGGGAGGGGCTTTTTCATCAACCCTCGGCCTTTTCCTCGGTGGTGTCGGCAGCCGGTGCTTCCTCAGCAGCGGCTTCAGCGGCGGGCGCCTCTTCCGCTGCAGCGGGAGCTTCAGCTTCAACTTCGGCGGGCACTTCTTCAACCGGGGCCGCTTCAGCTTCGACCTCGGCGGGGGCTTCCTCGACGGCAGGTTCTTCGACCGGCGCGGCTGCGGCTTCCTCGGCTGCTGCGACCTTCGCCGCACGCTCCTCGGCGCGCTCCTTGGCCTTTTCGCCGGGCTCGCCCTTCTTCGGGTTGTTGCTGGCGGTACGTTCCTTCACGCCGACGGCGTCGAGGAAGCGGGCAACGCGGTCGGTCGGTTGCGCGCCAACCGAGACCCAATGCTTGGCGCGCTCGACATCAAGCACGACGCGGTTGGCGTCATCCTTGCCGAGCAGCGGATTGTAGCTGCCGATCCGCTCGATGAAGCGGCCATCGCGCGGGCTGCGCGAGTTGGCGACGACGATGCGATAATAAGGACGCTTCTTGGCGCCGCCGCGCGAAAGACGAATGGATAGAGACATTTATTTGTTTCCTTTCAAATATATACGTTATTTCTTGAGAAATTTGTCGAAGCCGGGCGGGAGGTTGAACGGCGCGTTGCCGCCGCCGAGACCGGGCAATCCGGGCAGGCCGCCCATACCGCCGCCAGCGCCACCGCCGGGCAGGCCAGCCATATCCCCTGCCCCGCCGCCGCCGAGCATGCCGCCGAGACCGCCCTTGCCGCCAAGCAGACCGGCAAGGCCCTTGAGACCGCCCATCTTCTTGAGGCGTTTCATCGCGGTGGACATGTCCTGATGCATCTTGAGGACCTTGTTCACATCCTGAACGGTGGTGCCCGAGCCCTTGGCGACGCGGATCTTGCGCTTGGCGTTGAGCAGCTCGGGCTTGCTGCGTTCCTTAAGCGTCATCGAGCCGATGATCGCATCCATGCGGACCAGCACCTTGTCGTCAGCGGCGCCGCTCGCCATCGCCTGCTTCACCTGCTTGACGCCGGGGAGCATCGAGGCGAGCGCGCCGAGGCCACCCATGCGGCGCATCTGATTCATCTGGCTGCGCAGATCGTTGAGATCGAACTGGCCCTTGGCCATCTTGCGGGCGAAGGCCTCGGCCTCGTCCATCTGGATGGTCTCGGCCGCTCGTTCGACAAGGCTGACGACGTCGCCCATACCGAGGATGCGGCCCGCGACACGCTGCGGCTGGAATTGCTCAAGGCCGTCCAGCTTCTCGCCGGTGCCGACGAACTTGATCGGCTTGCCGGTGACGGCGCGCATCGAGAGCGCCGCACCGCCGCGCGCATCGCCATCCATGCGGGTCAGCACGACGCCGGTGAGCGCGACCTGATCGGAGAAGTTCTGGGCGACGTTGACGGCGTCCTGGCCGGTCAGCGAGTCGACGACGAGCAGGATTTCGGTTGGCGCGGAGACGGAGGCGACGGCCTTCATCTCGTCCATCAGCGCCTGATCGACGTGGAGACGGCCCGCCGTATCGAGCATCAGCACGTCGAAGCCTTGCAGCTTCGCCGACTGGAGCGCGCGTTTGGCGATATCGACCGGCTGCTGTCCGGCGACGACGGGGAGCGTCGCGACCGAGGTCTGGGTGCCGAGCACCGCCAACTGTTCCTGCGCGGCCGGGCGATTGACGTCGAGCGACGCCATCAGGACCTTTTTGCGGCCCTTTTCGGTCAGGCGCTTGGCGATCTTGGCCGTGGTGGTGGTTTTACCCGAGCCCTGAAGGCCGACCATCATGATGACGGCGGGCGGGGTGACATCGATTTCCAGATCGACCGCGTCGGAACCGAGCATCGCGACCAGCGCGTCGTTGACGATCTTGACGACCTGCTGGCCGGGAGTGACTGACCTCAGAACCTGCGAGCCGACTGCTTGCTCAGTGACATCATCGACAAACTTGCGCACGACGGGAAGCGCGACATCGGCCTCGAGCAGCGCCACGCGCACCTCGCGCATCGCCGCGCGAACGTCGCTTTCCGATAGCGCACCACGGCCGCGCAGCTTGTCAAAGACGCCGCCAAGCCGTTCGCTCAAGGATTCGAACATAAGGTCACTCCAAATCCGTTCCGACCCAAACGCAAAAGACGCCGGCGGACGAAACCTCGTCGGCCGGCGTGCGCCTCAGCGCTGCCAATTCACGTTCGTGTCGGAACGATCGAGGCGGCGCCTAGCGGATTATCCACGGAATCGCAAGCGGATCAGAAATGCGAGCCGGGTTCCTTGAGGAATTCGGTCTCCTCAGGCGTGTCGGCGCGGCCCAGCGCAGTGTTACGGCCAGGAAAGCGGCCGAAACGCGCGACCTGGTCATGATGGCGCACGGCGAAATCGGCGGCTTCCACAAGCCCGAGCCTTTCGTAGAGTGCAACGCTGCGACGCTGATCGCCAAGCGTCTCGCTGTGCATCAGCGGCATATAGAGAAATTGCCGCTCCTGCTGCGACATGCCGGCGTCCCAACCCTTGTCGAGCGCGAGGTTGGTCAGTTCGCGGGCGAGGCCGTCCGTGGCGAACGCTCTTGATGTGCCGCGATAGAGATTGCGCGGGAACTGATCGGTCAGGATAATGGCCGCTAGAAGGCTGCGCGGATCGTCCCGCCAGCCACTCGCCCGGTTTTCCGCCACGTCCTCAATCACATCACGAAAACGTCCGCCGATTTCGGCGTCCAACCTCGGGTCCACGGTAAAGCGCTTCGCCGCAGGCGTTTCCTCAAGCCAAAAGCGGATGACCGCTTCGGCCTTGTCCTTCACGTCGCTCATTCGCTGCGAGCGACTTTGACCTTCTTGTAAGGCACGAACTTGCCGAGATTGACGAAGCCGCTCTGCATCCATGGATGGGTATCGTAGAGCTTGACGATGTCGATGCTGCAGAGCTGCGACGAATGTGTGTCCGTGACCAGCACGTCGCCCCAGCTAAGCGACTGGGCTCCGGCATCGGGACGGTTGAGGTAATAAGTGCCGTTGTTCAGCTCGTAGAGGATCGCGGTCCGGTCGTAGATCCGGCTTGAGCGGATATCGCGCTGATAGATGCAATCGACCGGCTTGCCCGCCTCGCGCCCTTCGAGGGCCTTGGCGAGCTTTTCCTCCGACGTCATACGGGGGGCCGCCTGCGCGGCGGTCGTAAGAAGCGACAGGGCAGCAATTGAAGAGAGGACTGTGCGCATGATGAGCATCCTTCTTGTGTGGATGGTCGCTCGTTTACCACGAAACGTCTGAACTGGGCCTGACCAATCCAGCAATGGATGTGGTGTCAGATGGTGGACTTCGCAACGGTCAAACCGTAGACGCGCGGCCATGCTGACGCGGTTTCACAAGATGCAGGGGCTAGGCAACGACTTCGTCGTGCTGAACGCGCGCGCCACGCCTATCGCCGTCACGCCCGAGATGGCGCAAGCGCTGGCCGATCGGCGTACCGGCGTGGGCTGCGATCAGGTCATCCTGATCGGTGCGAGCGACAACGCCGATGTCAGCATGCGCATCTGGAACGCCGACGGATCGGAAGTGGCGGCGTGCGGCAACGCGACGCGCTGCGTACCCGTACTGGTCGGGCGAGATTGTTCGATCGAGACGGCTGCGGGGATATTGATCGCCAGTCTGGCCGGCGACGGCGCGACGGTGGACATGGGGTTGCCGCGCTTCGGGTGGAACGAGATTCCGCTCGCTTATGCAATGGATACGACGATCCTGCCGGTTGGCTGGGGGGAGCTGGAGCATCCGACGGCGGTCAGCATGGGCAATCCGCATGTCGTGTTCTTCGTGGCGGATATCGATGCCGTGCCGCTGGGCGAACTCGGCCCGACGATCGAGCATGATCCGCTATTTCCCGAACGGATCAATGTGAACATCGCCACCATTCTTGGCGACGGCCATGTTCGAATGGGAACATGGGAGCGTGGATCGGGGCTGACGCTGGCCTGCGGCACCGGGGCATGCGCGACCTTTGCCGCAGGGCGCAGGCTTGGGAAGCTGGCGGCGAGTGTCCGGATCGATCTGCCGGGGGGGACGCTCAATCTTGCCGAGCGCGAGGACGGCCATCTGATGATGAGCGGCCCGGCGGCCGCTGTGTTTACTGGCGAAATCGATCTCGCAAGGTTTGGCTGATGCAGGGCGCGGAGATCATTACGCTGGGCTGCCGGCTCAATATCGCCGAGAGCGAAGCGATGCGGGCGTTGGCGGGCGACCGCGATCTCGTGATCGTCAACAGTTGCGCCGTGACCAATGAAGCCGTGCGCCGGACCCGGCAGGAAATCCGCAAGGCGCATCGACGCCGGCCCGATGCCCGGCTGATCGTCACCGGCTGCGCGGCGCAGATCGATCCTTCCGCGTTCGCTGCGATGTCCGAGGTGTCGGCGGTCGTCGGCAATACCGAGAAGCTCGATCCTGCCCTGCTGCTCGGCGAGGAGCGGGTCCGTGTTTCGGACATCATGTCCGTGCGGCAGACCGCCCCGCATCTTGCCGCCGCCTTCGCCGATCATGCGCGCGCGTTCATTGAGGTGCAGAACGGGTGCGATCACCGCTGCACCTTCTGCATCATTCCTTATGGACGGGGGAATAGCCGGTCGGTGCCGGCGGGTCAGGTAATAGACGCGGTGAAGGATGTCGTCAGCCGGGGCTTTCGCGAGGTGGTGCTGACGGGCGTCGACCTCACCAGCTATGGGCCGGACCTGCCGGGCGCTCCGTCGCTCGGCCAGCTGATCGAACGGATACTGCGGCATGTGCCGGAGCTGGGGCGGTTGCGGCTGTCTTCGCTGGATTCGGTCGAGATCGACGATCGGCTGTTCGACCTTATTACCGGAGAGGCGCGGATCATGCCGCATCTGCATCTCTCGTTGCAGGCGGGCGACGACATGGTGCTAAAGCGGATGAAGCGCCGCCACAACCGGGCTGATGCAGTGCGGATCATCGAACGGATCAAAGCAAAACGACCTGAGATAGCGATCGGGGCGGACATCATTGCCGGCTTTCCGACCGAAGATGAGGCGATGTTCGCGAACACGCTGGCGCTGATCGACGATTGCGACATCGTGCATGGGCATATCTTCCCCTACAGCCCGCGTGCCGGAACGCCCGCCGCGCGGATGCCGCAGGTCGATCCGAAGCTGGTGAAGGATCGGGCTCGGCGACTGCGGGAGGCCTCGACCAGCCGTAAATCGGCATGGTTACAGACGCTTGTCAGAAGCGAACAGCGGGTGCTGATCGAACGCGGCGGCGATGGTCATTCGGAGAATTTTGCGACCGTGCGGATGCTCCCCCATGCAAAGGCGGTGGGCGATATCGTCACCGCCCGCATTACCGGCGTTGAGGATGAAGTGCTGATCGGGATGGCCGCATGACGCAGAGCTGGCAGGACAAATTGTTCGGCGGCTTCCGGCGCACGTCCGACAAGCTGGGGGAAAATCTCACCGGGCTTTTCACCAAGACCGCGCTCGATCGCGAGACGCTGGATGAGATTGAGGAAGCGCTGATTGCCTCCGATCTCGGGCCGGCTACTGCGGCGCGCATTCGTGAACGGCTGGCTGACGAGCGTTACGACAAGGGACTGAGCGAGGAAGCGGTGCGCGAGATCGTGGCCGACGAGATTGCCAAGATCCTGGCGCCCGTCGCCAAGCCGCTGGAAATTGAGGCGTTTCCTCGCCCGCAGGTGATCCTCGTCATCGGGGTCAATGGATCGGGTAAGACGACCACGATCGCCAAGCTCGCGCACCTGCTGCAGGAGCAGGATTACAGCGTGATGCTGGTGGCGGGCGATACGTTCCGGGCCGCCGCCATCGGCCAGCTGAAAGTTTGGGCGGAGCGGATAGGCGTTCCCATTATCGCCGGGAGTGAAGGCGGCGACGCGGCAAGCCTTGTGTACGAAGGCGTCAAGCAAGGCACCGCCAAGGGGATCGATGCGCTGATCGTCGATACGGCGGGACGGCTGCAGAACAAGGCCGGGCTGATGGATGAACTTTCCAAGATCCGGCGGGTGCTGGGGCGGCTGAATCCTGCCGCGCCGCACGATGTGGTGTTGGTGCTGGATGCGACTACCGGACAGAACGCGCTCAACCAGATCGAGGTGTTCAAGGAAAGCGCCGGCGTCACCGGACTTGTCATGACCAAGCTGGACGGCACGGCGAAAGGCGGGGTGCTGGTCGCGGCGGCGGAAAAGTTTGGTTTACCCATTCATGCCATTGGTGTGGGAGAAACAATCGAGGACCTCCGTCCGTTCGATCCGCGTGAAGTGGCGCGGGCGATCGCGGGCGTGGCGGCGATCAAGGAGCGGAATGGATGAACAGCGGACAGTCTATAACCGGAAAAAGCGCGAAGGAGGTAAGCCCCGGCCTGCGTCTCGCGCTCGATCTTGGGCCGTTGATCGTCTTCTTTGCGGCCTATTATCTCACATCGAAGAATGTGTTCGTCGCGACGGGCGTCTTCATGGCGGCGACGGCGGTGGCGATGCTGCTCTCAGTGCTCAAGACCGGCAAGGTTTCGGCCATGCTGCTCTTCTCGGGTGTGATGGTGCTGGGTTTCGGCGGACTCACAATCTGGCTGCACGATGACAGCTTCATCAAGCTCAAGCCGACGCTCTATTATTTGATGGTCGCCGGAATTCTGTTCTTCGGATTGTGGAGCAAGCGGCCGACGCTCAAGCTGGTGCTGGGCCATGCCTATCCGGGGCTGAGCGAGCGCGGATGGACGTTGCTCTCGCGAAACTGGGCGGTCTTTTTCCTCGTGCTGGCTGCGAGCAACGAGCTGGTGTGGCGGACGATGTCGACCGAATTCTGGCTGGGTTACAAATTATGGGGTGCGCTGCCCGCGACGATCGTCTTTGCGGTGGCCAACCTGCCGATGCTCAATCGGCATGGCTTGGCGCTCGACAAGACTGAGGCGGATATTCCGCAGCAGGGGTGAAAAACACTCCGTTCGGGCTGTTGGTTAGGCGACCTGCTTGCCGTCCAGCATCTTGATGATGGCGGAGAAATCGAAGCCGCCGTTCCCGGCATTGGCGAAGGCCTGGTAGAGAGCGCCTGCCGCCGCGCCCATCGGCACGCTGGCATCCGCCGTTTGCGCAGCTTCGATCGCCAGCTTAAGATCCTTGAGCATCAGCGCCGCCGCAAAGCCGCCCTGATAGCCATTGTCGGCGGGGGTTTGCGGGCCGACGCCGGGGACGGGGCAGTAGCTTGTCATCGACCAGCTCTGGCCCGAGGCCTTGGACGAGATGTCGTAGAAGGTCTGCGGATCGAGGCCGAGTTTCTGGGCGAGCAGGAAGGCTTCGCAGGTGGCGACCATGGTGGCGCCGAGCAGCATGTTGTTGGCGATCTTGGCGGCCTGCCCTGCCCCGCTGTCGCCGGCATGGATGACGGCCTTGCCCATCTTTGCGAGGATCGGCTCGCCACGCGCGAAGGCGTCCGCGCCGCCGCCGACCATGAAGGTGAGCGTGCCGCCATTCGCCGCCGCGATGCCGCCCGAGACGGGGGCGTCGAGCATCGCGATGCCGCGCTCGGCGGCGGCGGCGCCTACCGCCTTGGCCGACGTGACGTCGATCGTGGAGCAATCCATGAGCAGCGCCGATTTCGGCACAGCGTTGAACACGTCCTGTTCGTAGACCGTGCGGACATGCTTGCCGGCCGGAAGCATCGTCACGACGAACTCGGCTTCGCTTGCGGCCTCGGCCGCGGAGCCGACGGACGTGCAGCCCGCCTGCCGCGCACGGGACAGCGCGTCTTCGGACAGGTCGAAGGCGCGGACGTCATGCCCCGCCTTCGCCAGATTGGCGGCCATGCCGCCGCCCATATTGCCCAATCCGATAAAACCAATGCGCGCCATGACGGTCCTCTAGCTGAAGGTGCTGCTCAGCGTCCTTTCCAGACGCCGGGTCGTTTTTCGACGAAGGCGGCCATGCCTTCCTTCTTGTCTTCGGTCGCGCTCAGAATCTGGAACAGGCGCCGTTCAGTGAGCAGGCCCTGATTGAGCCCGGTTTCGAAGGCGAGATTGACCATTTCCTTGTTGATCAGCGCTGCCATCGGCGGCATCGATGCGATCGTCGCAGCCGTTTTGAGGGCTTCATCGACCAGATCAGCGGCCGGCACGACACGGGCGACGAGGCTCGCCCGCTCGGCCTCGGCGGCGTCCATCATCCGGCCGGTGAGGCACATCTCCATGGCCTTGGCCTTGCCGACCGCGCGGGTAAGACGCTGCGACCCACCCATGCCGGGCGCGACGCCGAGCTTGATCTCAGGCTGGCCGAATTTGGCCGTGTCCGCAGCAAGGATGAAGTCGGCCATCATCGCCAGTTCGCATCCGCCGCCGAGCGCGAAGCCGGCGACCGCCGCGATCCAGGGCTTGCGCGTAGCTGCGACGTTCGACGTCCAGCCCGAGAAGAAATCCTCTAGGAAGAAATCGGCTGCCGGCTTGTCCGACATTTCCTTGATGTCGGCGCCGGCGGCGAAGGCTTTCTCGTTGCCTGTCAGCACCGCGCAATGCTGCGAAGGATCGGCATCATATTCGGCGAAGGCCGCTGTCAGATCCTTGAGCACCTGTGAGTTGAGCGCGTTGAGCGCCTGCGGGCGGTTGATCCGGATCAGCGTGACAGCGTCATGCTTCTCGACCAGGATCGTTTCATAGTTCGCCATATATTCCTCCAGCATCACGGCCCAGCATCACAAAAGGGGGGTCCATTCCTCGCCTTCCGGCAATGGCGCGAAAATCTCATCGATCAAGTCCTCAGTCACCCCCTCGGGCGTGGCGGGGTTCCATTTCGGCTGATTGTCCTTGTCGATGATGAGCGCGCGAACGCCTTCTATGAAGTCGTGCTTGCGGCAGAGGCGCGCGCCGATGCGATATTCCATGCGCATCTCGTCAGCGAAATCGGTGAAACCGGCACCATACTGTAATTCGCGCAAAGCGACCTTGCAGGTCTGCGGCGATTTGGTGCGGAGCGTCGCAAGCTGCTTCTGCGCCCATTCGGACGGATCGGCGGCAAGCGCGGCATAGATATCCTCAAGCCGGTCTGACGCGAACAGGCGGTCGATATCAGCTTCCTGTATGACGATCGCAGAGGCTGGCGGCTCTGCCTGCTCGCGGCCGACAATGGCTTCGACCTGATCCGGATCAGCGATCAGCGCGGCCTTTACGGCCTCCAGTTTGTCAGATGGAATGTAGTGGTTGGCGAGGCCGAGAGCGATGCAATCGGCGCCGTCGACCCGCGCGCCCGTAAGCGCGAGATACGTCCCGGTGCGGCCCGGCAAGCGCGACAGATACCAGCCGCCGCCGACGTCCGGGAACAGGCCGATGCCGCTTTCGGGCATGGCGTAGACGGTGCGCTCGGTCGCGATTCGGTAGCGCGCGGGCTGGGAGATGCCGACGCCGCCGCCCATGGTGATGCCGTCCATGAAGGCGATCACCGGCTTTGGATAAGTGAAGAGCAGATGGTTGAGCTGATATTCGAGGAAGAAGAAGCGCGCGGCATCGCGCCCGTCCTTTGCACCGCTTTCGGCGAGGAAGCGGATATCGCCGCCCGCGCAGAAGCCACGACCTTCGGCGTGATCGATCATGATAAGCTTGACGGCCGGATCGGCGCGCCAAGCGAGTAGCGCTTCGATCATCGTCTCGCACATGCCCATGGTGAGCGCGTGGATCGCCTTGGGGCGGTTCAGCCGGAGACGGCCGACGCAACCCTCGATGACCGTCAGAACGTCCGGCGTTGCTTCCTCGGTCATTGGCGCAGCAACTCGCGCGCGGTGATCATGCGCATGATCTCGTTCGTCCCCTCAAGGATGCGGTGCACGCGCAGATCGCGCAGGAACCGTTCGATCGGATAATCCATCAGATAGCCGTAACCGCCGTGGAGTTGCAGCGCGCGGTCGACAATCGACCAGCCATGATCAGTCGCGAAGCGCTTCGCCATGGCGGCGAAGCGGGTCTTGTCAGGCGCGCCTTCCGTGACCTTGACCGCCGCCATATAGAGCAGCGCGCGAGCGGCCTGAAGCTCGGTATCCATGTCAGCCAGGGTGAATTGTGTGGCTTGCAGATCGGCGATCGTGCCGCCGAACTGCTTGCGTTCCTTGGTATATTTGATTGATTCATCGAGGCAGCGCTGCGCGCCGCCCAGCGAGCAGGCGCCGATATTTAGCCGCCCGCCGTCAAGCCCCGCCATCGCGATCCGGAAGCCCTCGCCCTCGGCGCCGACGCGGTTGGAGACGGGGACACGGACATTGTCGAGATTGACCTGCGCGGTCGGCTGTGAATGCCAGCCGAGCTTATGCTCCTGCCCGCCGAAAGAGACGCCGGGCATATCCTTTTCGATCACGAGGCAGGTGATGCCCTTCGGTCCGTCCGCGCCGGTGCGGACCATGGTGACGTAGACCTCATTCTCGCCGCCGCCGGAGATGAAGGCCTTGGAACCCGAGACGACATAATGATCGCCGTCGAGCACGGCCTTGGTCTTGAGCGCGGCGGCATCCGAGCCGGCGCCCGGCTCGGTCAGGCAATAGCTCGCCAGTTTCTCGCAGCTTACCAGATCGGGGAGATAGCGATCCTTGACCTCCGGCGCCCCGAACCGGTCGATCATCCACGAGGCCATGTTGTGAATCGAGATGAAGGCCGAGGTGGAGGGACAACCATAGGCCATTGCCTCCATGATCAGCGCGGCCTCCAGGCGGCCAAGACCGATGCCGCCCGCTTCCTCCGACACATAGATGCCGCCGAAGCCAAGATCAGCGGCCGCCTTCACGACATCGCGGGGGAAGTGATATTCGGTGTCCCACTTCGCCGCGTTCGGCGTGATCGCGTCTGCGGTGAAGCGTTGCGCCATCTCCTGAATGGCGCGCTGATCTTCGGTCAGGTCAAACTGGCTCATGCTGGGCACCGTTGATAGCGGAAGGGCTGTGGCATCTCGGATTCCTCGCGGACCAGCGCCGCGCCATTGTCGGCAAGGATCAGCGTCACGACCTTTTCCCAGGTTTGCCCTTCACCGGAGAAACCGACATCGGCGGTGACTTTTTCCGGAGACACGACGGTAACGCTTTTCACCGTGCCGCGCGATTCGTAGAAGCGCAGCATTTCCGGGCTGATTTCCATCAGCCCCTTGGCATCGTCCCGCGATGGATCGCAATCATTGGGAACCATGCCCCAGCGCCCGACGAACGATGCCGGCAGCGCCTTGGCCGTGGTTTCGGCGGGCGCCGCAGCCTCCGGCGCTGCAACCGCCTCATTCGCGACCGCGTTTCCCGCGACATTCTCCTCGGGCGCCGATCCGCAGCCAGCGAGGATGCCGCATGCCAAGATAGCAGATATCAGACGCGGTTGCACCGCCTCACCCCATGGTCGGGATGATGAAGGCGCTGTTGCCATCGCCGCCGCCATCGGGCCAGCGGGCGGTGACGGTCTTGACCTTGGTCCAGAACTTGACGCCTTCCATGCCATGCTGGTTGGTATCGCCGAATGCCGAACGCTTCCAGCCGCCGAAGGTGTGGTAGGCGACTGGCACCGGGATCGGCACGTTGATGCCGACCATGCCGACATTGACGCGTGACGCAAACTCACGAGCAGCGTGGCCGTTGCGGGTGAAGATGGCGACGCCGTTGCCATATTGGTGCTTCGAGGGAAGCGCGACGGCTTCCTCGAAATCGGCGGCGCGGACGATCTGGAGGACTGGTCCGAAGATTTCCTCCTGATAGGTGCGCATGCCGGTGTTGACATGATCGAACAGCGTCGGGCCGACGAAGAAGCCTTCTTCATGACCCTGCAGGCTGAACCCGCGGCCATCGACGACCAGTTCGGCGCCTTCATCCACCCCCATCTGGATGTAGTTTTCGATCTTGGCTTTATGCGCGGCGGTGACGACCGGGCCGTAATGGGCATCGGCATCGGTCGAGACACCAATCCGTAGCGCGTCGATCGCAGGGATCAGCTTTTCGCGCAGGCGGTTGGCGGTGTCCTCGCCAACCGGGACAACGACCGGAAGCGCCATGCAGCGCTCGCCCGCCGAACCGAAGGCAGCGCCGGTCAGATCGTTGACGACCTGATCGAGATCGGCGTCGGGCATGACGATGCCATGATTCTTCGCCCCGCCCATCGCCTGGACGCGCTTTCCGGCGGCGACGCCACGCTGATAGACATAATGGGCGATGTCGGAGGAGCCGACGAAACTGACCGCCGAAATATCCGGATGATCGAGGATCGCGTCGACCATTTCCTTGTCGCCCTGGACGACGTTGAGGATGCCATCCGGGAGCCCCGCTTCCTTCATCAGCTCGGCGAGGCGGATCGGAACCGAAGGATCACGCTCGGACGGCTTGAGGATGAAGGCATTGCCGACGGCAATCGCCACGCCGAACATCCACATCGGGATCATCGCGGGGAAGTTGAACGGGGTGATGCCAGCGCCGATGCCGAGCGGCTGGCGCATCGAATAGACGTCGATGCCGGGGCCAGCACCTTGCGTATATTCGCCCTTGAGAACGTGCGGGATGCCGCAGCAGAACTCGATCACCTCAAGCCCGCGCTGGATATCGCCCTTTGCATCGGCGACGACCTTGCCATGCTCGGACGCGAGCAGTTCGGCCAGTTCGTTCATGTGCTTTTCGATCAAGCCCTTGAAATTGAACATGACGCGGGCGCGGCGCTGCGGGTTGGTCGCGGCCCAGGCTGGCTGTGCCGCCTTGGCCGCCGCTACCGCAACATCGAGCTCAGCGGTGCCGCCGAGCAGAACCTGCGCCTGAACCGACCCATTGCTGGGATTGAACACATCACTGCGACGCAGATCGCCAATGACGGGCGACCCCGCCACGAAATTTCCGAGTAAACGCACGGCATCCTCCACCTGAGCTTGGACGCTCTTTCGGCTATTGTATATTTGCACACAACCCATAAAGTTTGCACATTGAACCTGCAATTTTGCAGCCGAGGCGAGAATGGACTGGGACGATCTGCGCATCTTCCTGCAGGTAGCGCGGGCACGGCGTATCACCGATGCCGCGCGCAGCCTTGGAATCGATCCGACAACGGTCGGGCGCCGAGTCGCACGGCTCGAGCAAAAGCTCGAGGCCAGCCTGTTCGAAGGCTTAGGGAAAGACCGCCGGCTGACCGAGCGCGGGCAGGAATTGCTGCATCACGCGGAGACCGTCGAGAGCGCAACGCTTGCCGCCATGGGTGCGCCATCGGGCCGCCCGGCAGGCAATGTGCGCCTCAGCGTCGCCGAGGGCTTCGCGACATGGCTGATTGCGCCGGCGCTCGAGGATTTTCACGCCAGCCACCCCGAGATCCGGCTCGACATCATCACGGCTTCGGGCTTTCTCAACCCTTCCAAACGCGAGGCGGATATCGCCGTAATGCTTGCCCGGCCGCGCCATGGCCGGCTGATCGCCTCGAAGCTTTCGGACTATCGGCTTAGGCTTTACGCGACGCGTGACTTCATTGCCCGACATGGGGCGCCGGAGACTGTGGCGGCGCTGCGATCGGTGCCGTTGGTGAGCTACGTGCCAGAATTCAATTATTCACCGGAGCTCGATTATCTCAACGAGGTCGGCACCGAGATCGATGCGACCTTCCGCAGCACCAGCATCAACGTCCAACATCAGATTATCGCCAGCGGAGCCGCCATCGGCGCGCTGCCGCGCTTCATGGGCGACCGGGACGATCGACTGCTGCCAATCATGCCCGATGAGATGGAGATCATGCGGAGCTTCTGGCTCGTGAGCCATGCGGATATGCGACAGTTGGCCCGGATCGATGCCGTCACCCGATGGCTCAAACAGGAAATCGCGCCGCGGCTGGTGTAGCCGCTACTCCGCCGCGAGCAGAGTTTCCGCGCCGCCGAGATCGACCGACACAAGCCGGCTGATACCGCGCTCCACCATGGTCACGCCAAACAGGCGGTGCATGCGGCTCATCGTCACGGCGTTGTGGGTGACGATCAGGTAGCGGGTGTCGGTTTCGAGAACCATTCGATCAAGGAGATCGCAGAAGCGTTCGATATTGGCGTCATCGAGCGGGGCATCGACCTCGTCCAGCACGCAGATCGGCGCGGGGTTGGTAAGGAACAAGGCGAAGATCAGCGCGACGGCTGTCAGCGCCTGCTCGCCGCCCGAAAGCAGGGTCAGGGCCGAGAGCTTCTTGCCCGGCGGCTGGGCCATGATCTCGAGCCCGGCTTCCAGCGGATCGTCCGAATCGATCAGGGCGAGATGCGCCTCGCCGCCTGCGAAGAGCGTCGTGAACAGGCGGCGGAAATGCTGGTCCACCGCCTCGAATGCCGCCAGCAGGCGCGCCCTGCCCTCGCGATTGAGGCTGCCGATCGATCCGCGCAGCCGGTTGATCGCCTGCCCGAGTTCCTCGCGCTCAGCCTGATTGGCCGCGCGACTTTCCTCGATCTCGTTGAGTTCCGCCTCGGCGACGAGATTGACCGGCCCCAGGCGCTCGCGATCCGCCACCAGTCGGTCGTGGCGGGTCGATTCCTCGGAGGCGTCACGCACGTCGTCCGGTTCGAAACCGGCCTTGGTCGGCAGCACCGGGGCCGGGCATTCGAAACGCTCGCCCGACACCCGGCCCATCTCGACGCGGCGAAGCTCCTGATTTTCATGCCGGGCAACTGCACCGGCCCGCGCCTCGCGAGCGGCGGCAAGCGCTTCGCCGATGGCGGCGGCTTGCGCCTCGGTTTCGCGTAGACGGGTTTCGGACTCGCGTTCGGCAGTCTGGGCAGCAGCGGCGCGCGCCCTGGCTGCGTCGGCTTGAGCGGTTACTTCTATGATCTGGGTATCGAGACGCTCCGGCGCTCCAACGAGCGATTCACGCTCGGCTTCCGCTTCGGCGAGACGGCGGTCCATCTCCTCGATCCGTTTCGCGGCATCGCCCGCCCGGTTACGCCAGTTGCGGATGTCGTTTTTCGCGGATTCGCGGCGGCTCGTATCATGTTCGATCGACTGGACGAGCGCCGATGCGGCGGCGCGGGCGTCGGCGAGCGACGAACGGGCAGTGTCGCCAGCCTGCTTCAGACGCGCCACTTCGGCACGGACGGCATCGAGCGGCGGGAGCTTGGCGAGCGCCTCAGCCGCCCGACCTTCTTCCGCCTCAGCCTCGGCCTGTTCGTCGGCGGAGCGTTTGCGGCGATCCTCAAGGCTGATCAGTGCGGCGGCATGACGCTCGACCGCTGCATTGGCCGCATCTTCCTCGCGGACAGCGCGGCGGAGGGCCTGCTCGACATCGGCCAGCGATTTGCGTGATGTCTCGATCGCCGCACGCGCGGCTGCCGTTTCGGCATTGGCGGCTTCGAGCGCGGTTTCAGTGCGCTTCACATCGGCTTCGGCAAGCGGAATTGCGCGATTAAGTTCAGCGAGGCGGTTGACCCGGATCAGCCGTTCCGCCGCAGCCGCGCCCCCTGCGGTCGCGATGAAGCCGTCCCAGCGGCGCAGCTTGCCGTCGCGGGTGACAAGCCGTTGGCCGACTGCGAGCGCGAGACTTCCGTCGTCGGTATCGACCACCCCGATCTGGGCGAGGCGGCGGCCCACTTCCACTGGAGCCTCGACATGAGCGGCCAGAGGCTCGACGCCATCGGGCAGTTTGGGATCGCCCGGCAATGGCGCGGCGCCCTGCCACCGCCGTGCCGTTTCTCCTCCGAGATTGGCGTCGATATCATCGCCCAGCGCTGCCGCCAGGGCATGCTCATAGCCCGGTTTGGCGGTGATCTTGCCAAGCAATCGCTCGCCGGTGCCGCCGGCCGAGGCATTGGCGCGTTCAAGCGCCCTGGCTTCGGACACAAGGGCAGCGAGCGCCGCGCGAGCCGCCGAGCCTTGTGCTTCCGCTTCCTCACGGGCGCTGGCCGCAATATCGCGGCGCCGTTCGGCCTCCGCCAGAGCGGCATTGGTCTGCACGATCGCAGTCTCAGCGGTCTGCCGGACTTCCTGCGCCTGGGCGCGATTGCGATCATGGACTGCGGTATCGCCCAAAGCGCTCAGTTCAGCGGCGACCCGCTGGCTCTCGCTTTGTGCACGCTGGAGCCGCTGGCGGGCAGCAGCGAGCGCCGCTTCCGCGACGCGAACGTCCGCCTGCTGCGCGGCTTCAGCCGCAAGCGCCTGAGCCAGTTCAAGCTCAGCCTGACGTACCGCTTCGGCGGTTTCGCTCACCCGCGCCTCGACAGTGCCGCGCCGTCCCTGCGCTTCGGTTATGCGCTGACCGAGCTGCTTTTCGTCCTCCTCAAGACGGCCAATCGCTTCGCTGGCGTCGATCGCGAGCTGATCTTCGCGCTGGCGATCCTGCGCCATGGTCGTCCGCCGCGAGTCGAGTTCGGCGATCCGCCGATCAAGCGCCGAGCGCTCGCTGCCAAGCAGAGCCAGCCGATGGGTGAGCGCCGCCTCTTCCTCACGCGCCATCTGTGCCTCGGCACGGGCGGTGGCGACCTGGCGGGTGGCGTCGGCCTGATGGACCGCAGCCGCCCGTTGGCGCTCGGCGGATGCCTGCACGGCTTCCTCGGCAGTAGCGGCTTCACGCTTGGCTTGATCGGCGGCAGCGGCGGCATCGCGCCACCGCGCGAAGATCAGGCGGGCCTCGGCAATGCGGATTTGCTCGCTGAGCTGGCGATAGCGTTCCGCCGCGCGTGCTTGCCGGCGGAGCGCCGCAATCCGCGTTTCCATGTCGGTCAGCACATCGTCGAGCCGGGAGAGGTTGGTCTCGGCGGCGCGCAGCTTCTGCTCAGCATCGCGGCGGCGGACGTGGAGGCCAGAAATACCCGCCGCCTCCTCAAGCATCTGACGACGCTCGGCAGGTTTGGCAGAGATGATCGCGCTGATCCGGCCCTGACTGACCAGCGCCGGAGAATGGGCGCCCGTCGCAGCGTCAGCGAAGAGCAGCGACACATCCTTGGCACGAACGTCGCGACCATTCACGCGGTAGGCGGATCCCGCCCCGCGCTCGATCCGGCGGATGACCTCAGCTTCAGTGTCGCCGTCGCTGTCCGGTTCCGGGCGGTCGATATGGATCGAGACTTCGGCGAAATCTCGTTGCGGGCGAGTAGCCGTCCCCGCGAAGATCACATCCTCCATGCCCGCGCCGCGCATCGACTTGGGCGAGCTTTCGCCCATCACCCAGCGTATCGCCTCAAGCAGGTTGGACTTGCCGCAGCCATTGGGGCCGACGACCCCCGTAAGGCCCTGTTCGATGCGCAGTTCAGCGGGCTCGACGAAGCTCTTGAAGCCCGAAAGCCTCAGCTTGTTGATCCGCACCGGCCGGTTCCCCCCCGGCCCGGCTTAGCCGATTGCCTTGCGGAGCACGGGCTCCAACGCGGTCCAGCTTGGCGGTTCGTCGACTTTGGTTCCGTTGATGAGGAAAGTCGGCGTGCCTTCGACCTTGTCTTCCTTGATGCCACGATCGCGCATCGCGACGATGGCGTCGATCTTGGCCTTGTCCGTCAGGCACGCATCGGCCTCAGCGGCAGGCAGGCCCCGTAGGCGATAGAAGGCATCCAGCCCGCCCGCCTTGGCAAGGCCAAGGAACTGCTGGTCTTCAGGCATGGCGCCGATCTGGTCAGTCTGTTCCTTGGTGAGCTTCTGGAAAGGCAGAACCCATTTATCCTGCTCGGCATAAGTCTGCTCAAACAGCTTGAAGACCGGCCCCGGTCCCCGACAGGTCAGCAACAAAGTCGCCGCGACATCGATCGGATTGAGCGGGAAGCTGCGGAATTCCCAGCTCACCTTCCCGCTCTTCACATAATTATCCCGCAGTGACAGGGTGGCATCGCGCGAAAAATCGCGGCAGTGCGAGCAGGTAAGCGACGCATATTCAACGAATTTAACCGGCGCATCGGGATTGCCCATCACATAGCCGCCCTCGGGCGTGACGTTGACCGTTTCGCTCCAGTTGGTTCCGGCGGGAGCCTGAACCCCCGCTTCGTTGGCCTGAGCCGTAGGCGGGGTCTCGGCCTTCTTGTCGCAACCTGCCATCGCGGCCAGCATGGCCAGACCGGCCGCCATCCGAATGTCGATCCGCATCAGTCTATCACTCCTGCTCTTATCCAGCGTTCTCAACCGCCCAGCGCCTTGACGATGGCCGGCTCAAGATTTTCCCAACCTGTTCCATCGACGAGCGTTCCGTTGACCAGGAACGCGGGGGTGCCCTGAACATTCAGCTTGATCGCCGCGACCTTACGGAGATCGACCAGCACGTCTGCACGTTTTGTGTCGGCCAGACAGGCAGTCGCCTGCTTGGCGGAAATGCCCTTGGCGTGGAACCATTTGTCGATCGCAGCTTCCTTTGCCAGCGCGGCGGGTCGCTGCTCCATCGGAACCGCGTTGATCCGCTCATACGCGTCCTGGCTTAGCGTGTAGGCGCCCTTGAACAATTCTTCCTGAGCCGCAAAAGCCTGATCGAACAGCTTCACCGCTTGCGCTGGCGATCCGCAGCGCATCAGCAGCGACGCCGAAAAGTCAGGCGCGTTCAGGACGAAATTGCGCAACTCAAGACTGACCTTGCCCTTCGCGACATAGCCGGTCTTGAGCGGAACCATGCCAGTCTCGGCGAAATGGCGACAATGCGAACAGGTGAGCGAGAAATATTCGATCACCTTCACCGGGGCCTTCGGATTACCGATCAGATAACCACCGTCCGGCGTGGCCGCGACAGTGCGCGTCCAGTCACGCGCCGCCATGGCGGGCATGGCGCACAAGGCGCAGGCGAGGCACAAGAGCAGCTTGTGGAGAAGCTTCATTTGGAGTCTTCCTCGAACACCGGCGGGCCGCTCGAAGCTGCAACCGCGCCGGCCAATGCGGCGAGACAGGCTCGCAATTCGGGATCGACAACCGCGCGTAACGAATCCCCAAGCGCCGCCGGCAGGGGTCGCAGACTGGGCGGCGCGACGCGGCGCGGCTCTTCCGGTGCGATATGTCCCTGCCGAATGGTCAACCGCGCTACCGCAGAATAGCCGAAGAAGCGGTTCACGCGCTCCATGATCGTGGGCGCGACGTGCTGCATCATCGGGGCATGGGCGCCGTCCACCATCAGGGTCAGCACGCCGTCGCGCCGCTGCCCTGCCGGAAAGCGGATCGATTCGGGCGTCGAGACATCGGCGTAGCGTGGCCCGACGATCTCACGCCAGCGACTGACGACCGACGACTGGATGAAACCAAAACGCCGAAACGCAGTCTCTCCCACGGACGGCAACATGTCGCCGACTGAACGCGTGCCACCCTTACGCGGCGCTTCGGCCTCCGAATGTGTTTTCCCGCGTTTCTTCATTCGGTCCTCCATGCCATAGGCGGCCCATGGCAGTCGACAGCCCCGCGCTCACTTATCCACAGATAGCAGCCGATCTGCTCGCATGGTACGACAATAGCGCACGGGTGCTCCCCTGGCGCGCGCCGCCGGGATCTCCGTCGGCCGATCCCTATCGGGTGTGGCTTTCGGAGATCATGCTCCAGCAGACCACCGTCGCCGCCGTCCGCCCCTATTTCGAGAAATTCACCGCCCGCTGGCCCAACGTAGAAGCGCTCGCCGCAGCCGATGAGGCCGAATTGATGGCGGCGTGGGCCGGCCTCGGCTATTATGCGCGCGCTCGCAACCTGATCGCCTGCGCGCGCACCGTCGTTGCCGATCATGGCGGGCGTTTTCCCGATGAAGAGACGGCTCTCCGGGCCTTGCCCGGGATTGGCGGCTATACGGCGGCGGCCATGGCTGCGATCGCATTCGGCAGGCGCGCCGTCGTCGTCGATGCCAATGTAGAGCGCGTGGTTGCACGGCTGTTCGCCTTTGACGAACCACTGCCGGCGGCCAAAGCAACACTCCATGCGCTGACCGACAGGATTACGCCCGATCAACGGGCAGGCGATTTCGCGCAGGCGATGATGGATCTCGGCGCCACAATCTGCTCGGTGCGCGCGCCGAAATGCTTGCTATGCCCGATCGCCACGCATTGCGAAGGACGCGCCGAGGCCGAGCGCTATCCCGTGAAAGCGCCCAAGCAGAAACGTCCGCAACGGCGTGGCAGCATCTTCTGGGCAGAGCGCGACGGCGCGGTTCTGCTGTGCAAACGACCCGCCAAAGGGCTGCTGGGTGGAATGGTGGCGCTGCCCACAGGACCCTGGATCGACTCCGATCCGGGACTTTCCGACGCGCCTTTGGGAGGGTCGTGGCAATCAGTCGGCACGATACGTCATGTTTTCACGCATTTCGCGCTCGATGCCGAAGTCTATCACACCCATGCGTCGACGGAGGATACCGACGGGCTGTGGTGGCCGATCGCGCGCATCGGGGAAGCAGGATTGCCGACCCTGTTCGCAAAGGCAGCGGCATTGGTAACGGAGAAACAGGCATGACACTTTCGCTGCTCCCCGGCCTTACGGGGAGCCCGCTCGACCGCGCCGACCAGATTCGCGAGGATCCGGACGCATTGCTCGCTGCGCGGCGCGATCCCGATGCCCGGCTGCTGTTGCTGGACGGGCTCGATCCGCGTTTGAACGAGGATGCCACGCTCGAATGGGGACGTCTGAGCGATGCGCCCGTCGGATCGGACCTGGCCTTTCTCGGGTTCATCGATGCCATTCCGCGCTTCGTGGC
>CAYLIK010000029.1:0-26779 GCA_964383565.1 uncultured Sphingomonadaceae bacterium | reverse complement strand
CGGATCGACGACGTTGCACATGCCCGTCTCTTCCTGGATCACCAGCTGCGTATTGCGGGCGATGCGGGCGGAGAAGTCGGTCGGGAGAGCGATGGCCTCGTCGAGCGCGTTGGTGTGGAGCGATTGGGTGCCGCCCAGCATCGCCGCCATCGCCTCGATCGTGGTGCGCATGACGTTGTTGTAGGGGTCCTGCTCGGTCAGCGAGACGCCGCTGGTCTGGCAGTGGGTGCGCAGCATCTTCGAGCGCTCGTCCTTGGCGCCCAGCTCCGTCATCACCCGGTGCCACAGCACGCGCGCGGCGCGCAGCTTGGCGATCTCCATGAAGAAGTTCATGCCGATCGCGAAGAAGAAGCTGAGGCGCCCCGCGAACTTGTCGATGTCGAGGCCGGAAGCGACACCGTATTTCACATATTCGGCGCCGTCGGCGATGGTGAAGGCAAGCTCCTGCACCTGCGTCGCGCCGGCTTCCTGCATGTGATAGCCGCTGATCGAGATGCTGTTGAACTTCGGCATCTCGCGCGACGTGTAGCCGAAGATGTCCGAGATGATCCGCATGCTCGGCTCGGGCGGGTAGATATAGGTGTTGCGGACCATGAACTCCTTGAGGATGTCGTTCTGGATGGTCCCGTCAAGTTGTGCGCGGGGCACGCCCTGCTCTTCGCCGGCGACGATGAAGAAAGCGAGGATCGGGATCACCGCGCCGTTCATGGTCATCGAGACCGACATCTGATCGAGCGGGATGCCGTCGAACAGGATCTTCATGTCGTCGATCGTGTCGATCGCGACGCCCGCCTTGCCGACGTCGCCGGTAACGCGGGGATGATCGCTGTCATAGCCGCGATGGGTGGCGAGATCGAAGGCGACCGAGAGGCCCTTCTGACCGGCCTTGAGGTTGCGATGGTAGAAGGCGTTGGAGGCTTCGGCGGTCGAGAAGCCGGCATATTGACGGATTGTCCACGGGCGACCGGCATACATTGAAGCGCGCACGCCGCGCGTGAACGGCGCGAAGCCGGGCAGGCCAGGGTCGATGTCGGCGACGTCCTCGGCGGTGTAAAGCGGCTTTACCGGAATGCCCTCGGGCGTGTTCCAGGTGAGGTCCTTGCCCTTCACTTCCTTGGCGGCGGCGGCCTGCCAGTCGGCGATGCTTTTGTCAGTCATGCTTATCGTCCCTCGAACACGGGCTTCCGCTTCTCGGAAAAGGCGGAGACCGCCTCCTTGAAGTCGCGAGTATATCCTGCGGTTCTTTGATTAGCGCTTTCAGCGTTCAGCATTTCATCGAACGTGCGGGTTAGCGCGGCGGCCACCTGCTTGCGGATCATGCCCACCGCCACGGTCGGGCCAGCGGCGAGCTTGCGGGCCAGCGCCGCAGCCTCTTCCAATGCGCTTCCGTCTTCGACGACGCGGGTGACGAGCCCGGCGGCCAGCGCATCCTCCGCCGAGAGCCGCTCGCCGAGCAGGGCCATTTCAAGCGCCTTGGTGCGCCCGGCCCCCTTGGCGATCAGCCATGTTGCCCCCGCATCGGGCACGAGACCGATGTTGACGAAGGCGAGCAACAGATAGGAGGATCGTGCGGCCACGCTGATGTCGGCGGCGAGGCCAAGGCCCACGCCAGCACCTGCCACGGCGCCATGGAGCGCGGAGATGATCGGAATGTCGAGCGCGGCCAGCTTCCGAATGAACGGATTATAGTGAACGTCGAGCAGTTCCCCGAGGTCTTCGGGCAATCCCTCATAGCCGTGGCCGTCCGGCATCAGATCGGCGCCGGCGCAGAAGCCCTTGCCAGCCCCGGTCAGGAGCAGCGCG
This sequence comes from uncultured Sphingomonadaceae bacterium, assembly GCA_964383565.1. Taxonomy (GTDB): domain Bacteria; phylum Pseudomonadota; class Alphaproteobacteria; order Sphingomonadales; family Sphingomonadaceae; genus CANJQJ01. The sequence goes on along the minus strand of CAYLIK010000029.1, from coordinate 24,976 downwards.
CGCGCGCCACCCGCCAGCGCGGCGTCGATCGCCGCCACCATTTCCTCCATGAGGAGTGGGGTCAGCGCATTCAGCCGATCAGGCCGGTTGAGCGTGATCGTCGCGACATTGTCGCTGAGATCGAACAGTATGGTCTTGTAGGTCAATGGCTTCCACCCTTCGGTGTTTCCATGATCTCGGTCAGCACCCCGTTCATGTCCTTGGGGTGGACGAAGAAGATCAGCGTCCCATGCGCGCCGATGCGCGGCTCGCCCAGGATCTTGGCGCCCTTGCCCTCAAACCAGGCTTTGGCTTCGTGGATGTCGGGCACTTCATAGCACATATGGTGCTGCCCGCCCGCCGGGTTCTTCGCAATGAAACCGTGGATGGGCGAGTTCTCGCCCAGCGGCTCAATCAGCTCGATCTGGGTGCCCTCAGTGCCGTTCTCGCCGGGGGTGTCGACGAAGCAAACCTTTACGCCCTGCGCGGGCAGGGCGAACGGATCGTGGATCTTCGTCGCGCCCATGATGTCGCGATAATAAGCGACCGACTTCTCGATCGAGGGCGTGGCGACGCCGATATGATTGAGCCGGCCTAGTTTCACTGCATCAGCTCCACGGCCATGGCGGTCGCCTCGCCGCCGCCGAGGCAGATCGAGGCAAGGCCGCGCTTCTGGCCATTGACCTGAAGCCCGTTGATGAGCGCGCCAAGGATACGCGCGCCGCTGGCGCCCACCGGATGGCCGAGCGCGCAGGCGCCGCCATGGATGTTGAGCACGTCATGCGGCACGCTGAGATCGCGCATCGCGATCATCGCGACGGTAGCGAAGGCTTCGTTGACTTCGAACAGGTCGATATCGTTGATCGTCCAGCCGGCCTTTTCGAGCGCCTTCTTCGCCGCGCCGACGGGGGCAGTGGTGAAATAGTTGGGCGCATGGGCGTGGGCAGCATGGCTGACGATGCGGGCGATCGGCTTCACGCCGAGCTTTTCGGCAATGCTGGCGCGGGTGATGACCAAAGCGGCTGCGCCGTCGGAGATCGACGAGGCGTTGGCCGCGGTGATGGTGCCGTCCTTGGCGAAGGCCGGCTTCAACGTCGGGATCTTGTCGATCTTGGCGTTGCGCGGCTGCTCGTCGCTATCGATCACGACCTCGCCCTTGCGGGTCTTGACCGTGACCGGGACGATCTCGTTGGCCAGCTCCTTCGCGTGGGTCTGGGCGCGGGTCAGCGAGGCGATCGCGAACTCGTCCTGCTTTTCGCGGGTGAACTGATATTCCTGAGCCACATCCTCGGCAAAATTGCCCATGAGCTTGCCCTGCTCATAGACGTCCTCGAGGCCGTCGAAATACATGTGGTCGTAAAGCTTGTCGTGGCCAATGCGGGCACCGGTGCGGTGCTTCAGGTTGAGGTAGGGCGCGTTGGACATGCTCTCGAGACCGCCCGCGACGATCACGTCGGCCGAACCGGCCGCGATGGCGTCGGACGCCATGATCGCGGCCTGCATCGCCGATCCGCACATCTTGTTGATCGTCGTCGCTTCGACCGTGTTCGGCAGGCCGCCATAGATCGCCGCCTGTCGCGCGGGGGCCTGGCCGAGACCGGCCGGGAGCACACAGCCCATGTAGCAGCGCTCGATCTGCTCGGGCGTAAGACCGGAGCGTTCGACCGCACCCCTTACGGCGAAGGCGCCAAGCTGGGTCGCGGTGAGCGGCGACAGCTCGCCCAGGAAACCGCCCATCGGGGTACGGGCGTAGGAGAGGATGACGATTGGATCGGTGGCCATGAGATTACCTTTTCTAATTCACGTCATGCCAGCGAAGGCTGGCATCCATGTCTCTCTTCATTTCGAAGCCATCTGGCTGGCGAGAGAGATGGGCCCCAGCGTTGACCTTCGGTCGACTTCGTCTCGCTGGGGTGACGGTTTGGTAGTGGTTACAACGGTATATTATCGTGCTTCTTCCACGGATTTTCGAGGTTCTTGTTCTTCAGCTTGCGCAGTCCCGTCGCGATGCGCTTGCGGGTCGAATGCGGCATGATTACCTCATCGATGAAGCCCTTCGACGCGGCCACGAACGGGTTGGCGAAGCGGTCCTCATATTCCTTGGTGCGCGCGGCGATCTTGTCGGCGTCGCCGATATCCTTGCGGAAAATGATCTCCACCGCGCCCTTGGCGCCCATCACCGCGATCTCGGCGGTCGGCCACGCATAGTTGAAGTCGCCGCGCAGATGCTTGGACGCCATGACGTCGTAAGCGCCGCCATAGGCCTTGCGGGTGATGACGGTGATTTTCGGCACGGTCGCCTCGGCATAGGCGAAGAGCAGCTTCGCACCATGCTTGATGATGCCGTTATATTCTTGCGCGACGCCGGGCAGGAAGCCGGGCACGTCGACGAAGGTGACGATCGGGATATCGAAGGCGTCGCAGAAGCGGACGAACCGCGCGGCCTTCTTTGACGAGTTGATATCGAGGCAGCCCGCCAGCACCATCGGCTGGTTCGCGACGATGCCCACGGTGCGGCCCTCGATACGCCCGAAGCCGATGAGGATATTGCCGGCATGGGCGGGCTGAAGCTCGAAGAAATCGCCTTCGTCGACGACCTTATGGATCAGCTCCTTCATGTCGTAAGGCTTGTTGGCGTTGTCCGGGATCAGCGTATCGAGGCTGTGATCGAGCCGGTCATAAGGGTCTTCGGTCGGGCGGAACGGGACATGCTCGCGGTTGGACAGCGGCAGGTAATCGAAGAAATCGCGGGTTGCGAGCAAAGTCTCGATGTCATTCTCGAAAGCGAGATCGGCGACCGAGGATTTGGTCGTGTGCGTGATTGCGCCGCCAAGTTCCTCCTGGGTCACGACTTCGTTGGTGACGGTCTTCACCACGTCCGGTCCGGTGACGAACATGAAGGACGAGTCCTTCACCATGAAGATGAAGTCGGTCATCGCAGGCGAATAGACCGCACCGCCGGCGCACGGCCCCATGATGACGCTGATCTGCGGCACGACGCCGGAGGCGAGCACGTTGCGTTGGAACACCTCTGCATAGCCGCCGAGCGACGCCACGCCCTCCTGAATGCGGGCGCCGCCGCTGTCGTTGAGGCCGATCACCGGCGCGCCGACCTTCAGCGCCATATCCATGATCTTGCAGATCTTCTGCGCATGCCGTTCGGAAAGCGCGCCGCCATAGACGGTGAAATCCTGGCTGAACACGAAGACGAGGCGGCCGTTGATCGTGCCCGATCCGGTGACGACGCCATCGCCGGGGATATGTTCGGCGTCCATGCCGAAATCGGTGCAGTTATGCTCGACATACATGTCGACTTCCTCGAACGATCCCTCGTCGAGCAGGACTTCGATGCGTTCGCGCGCGGTGAGCTTGCCCTTGGCGTGCTGCGCGGCGATGCGCTTCTCGCCACCGCCAAGCCTTGCCGCGGCGCGCTTTTCCTCGAGCTTCTGCAAAACTGCCAACATGGTGTGCCGGATCTCCGCGATTCTGGATTTTCCCCCTTTTCAACCTTCCCCGCAAAGCGCAAATGTAAAGTTGCGGAATTGCGAATAGGATCTTTGCAAAAATGAGCGCACGCCAGCCAGTGAAGCGGCGTTTTGCCGGGGCTTCGTTGCGAACGCTGCGACAAAGACTAGGGCTCGGCCAGGCGGCGATGGCGGCGAAGCTGAACCTGTCGGTCAGCTACCTTTCGCAGCTCGAAAATGACGACCGGCCGATTACGCCGACGGTGGCGGAAGCCTTGTCGCGCACCTTCCCCTATGAATGGAGTCTGCCGGACGGGGATCAATCCGCAATCCGCCTCGCAAGTTTCCGCGAGGCGATCGAAGACCCGCTGTTCGCCGGCCTGTCAGCGCCGGACCAGCTCCACCGCATCGTCGAGCAACAGGCTGGGCTCGCCGATCATTTCATTCGCCTCCATTCTGCCTATCGTCAAAGCGAGGAGCGGCGGCAGATCGCTGACGAGGCCCTGACCTCCGACGTGCCGGGCGGTGGGCGCCTGCCGTGGGAAGAGGTGCGCGACTGGTTTCACGAAGCGGGCAATTATGTCGATCCGATCGATCGCGCGGCTGAGGCGATGGCGGATGAGATTGACGCCGAGCCCTTGCCGGAGGCGCTCCTGGTTCATCTGCTGAAGGTTGATCATGGCGTCGATACGGTTTCGACCGATGGCGAACTGGCGGGAAGGCCGATGCGCCAGTTCGACGGACGGCGCGGTCTCCTGACCATCGATCGCGCCTTGCCGACGGAGACGCGACGCTTCTTCCTGGCGCAACAACTCGCATCACTCATGTTCGCGGATCAGATCGCGGCCGTTACCGAGGCGGCGGCGCTATCCGATCAGGCGCGGCGTCTGCTCGGCCTCGGCCTCGGCAATTATGCCGCCGGCGCGCTGCTGATGCCTTATGGGCGATTTCGCACCACCGCGCGGCAGGTGCGCCACGATATCGACCGGTTGTGCCGACGCTTCGGCGTAAGCTTCGAGCAGGCTTGCCATCGGCTCTCCACCCTGCAGCGGCCGGGCGCGCGGGGGTTGCCGGTGTTCTTCTGCCGGGTCGATATGGCGGGGAACATCACCAAGCGCCATTCAGCGACCAGGCTCCAGTTCGCCCGCTTCGGCGGCGCCTGCCCGCTCTGGATCGTGCATGAAGCGGTGGCGATCCCCGACCGTATCCTTGTCCAGCTCGCCGAGACGCCCGACGGCGTGCGCTATGTCTCAATGGCCAAGGGGCTCGTGAAGCCTTCGGGCAGCTACACCCGATCCCCGCGCCGGTACGCGGTCGCGCTGGGCTGCGAGGTCGAGCATGCCGACGCGTTTATCTATGCTGACGGTCTCGACGTGGACAAGGCATCCGCCGCCACCCCGATCGGCATCAGCTGCCGCCTCTGCCCCCGCCAGCATTGCGACCAGCGCGCTTTCCCGCCGGCCGACCGGCCAATCCGGATCGATCCCGACGTGCGGGATGTGGTGCCTTATCAGGTGCTTTAGTCAAAAATGTTGCGAACGCACCCGTACTGATCGGCTCTATCGATCTGTCAAACCAACAATTACAATTTCAGCCTTGCTGCGGCGCACACTACATCGCAGGCTCCATCACAGCCAAGGAGCCCTGAATGTCGATTATTGGTAGCACGCTGAAGCCGTTTAAAGCGACCGCCTTCAAGGAAGGCAAGTTCGTCGAAGTCAGCGACGCCGACCTGAAGGGCAAGTGGGCGGTGTTCTTTTTCTATCCGGCCGATTTCACCTTCGTCTGCCCGACCGAGCTTGAGGATCTGGCCGACATCTACCCGACCCTGCAAAAGATGGGCGTCGAAGTGTACTCGGTCTCCACCGACACCCATTTCAGCCACAAGGCATGGCACGACACCTCGCCCGCGATCGGCAAGATCAACTATTATATGCTGGGCGACCAGAACCACACGATCAGCAACAACTTCGACATTTTGCGCGAAGGCGTTGGCCTGGCGGATCGCGGCACCTTCGTGGTCGATCCCGACGGCGCGATCCAGCTGGTTGAGATCACGCCCGAGGGTGTGGGCCGCAACGCCGCCGAGCTGCTGCGCAAGATCAAGGCGCTGCAATATTGGCTGAGCCATCCCGGCGAAGTCTGCCCCGCCAAGTGGGAAGAAGGCGCAGAGACTCTGGCTCCCTCGCTCGATCTCGTCGGCAAGATCTAAGCCAAACCGTACAAAAAGTCCGGGGCGGCCTTCGCGCCGCTCCGGCACCCTATACCCTGAGTTTGGAGTACCCCCATGTTGGACGCGAACCTCAAGCAGCAGCTTCAGGGCTATCTCGGCAATGTCACCCAGCCGATCGAGCTGGTGATGTCGCTCGACGACGGCGCTAAATCAAATGAGCTGAAAGGCCTGCTCGAAGAGATCGCGTCGCTGTCCGACAAGGTTTCGGTGGTCCGCAAGGACGACGATAAGCGCAAGCCCAGCTTCATGATCCGCCGGGTCGGCACCGACATCGGCGTGCGCTTCGCTGGCATCCCGATGGGGCATGAATTCACGAGCCTCGTGCTCGCTTTGCTGCAGGTCGGCGGGCATCCGTCCAAGGCCGCGCAGGACCTGATCGAACAGGTCAAGAATATCGAGGGCGATTTCGCGTTCGAGACCTATTTCTCGCTCTCCTGCCAGAATTGCCCGGATGTGGTGCAGGCGCTGAACCTGATGAGCGTGCTCAATCCGCGCATCAGCCACGTCGCCATCGACGGGGGGCTGTTCAAGGAGGAGGTCGACGAGCGCAAGGTGATGGCGGTGCCCACCGTGTTCCTGAATGGCGAGCCTTTCGCCTCGGGCCGGATGGAGCTTGAGCAGATTGTCGCGAAGATCGACAGCGCCGCAGCCTCCCGAGCGGCGGAAAAGATCAAGGGCAAGGAGCCGTTCGACGTGCTGATCGTCGGCGGCGGGCCAGCCGGTGCGGCGTCGGCAATCTATGCGGCGCGCAAGGGCATCCGCGTGGGCGTCGCGGCCGAGCGGTTTGGCGGGCAGGTGCTCGACACGATGGGAATCGAGAATTTCATCTCGGTGCCCTACACCGAAGGCCCCAAGCTGGCCGCGCAGCTTGAGCAGCACGTCAAGGACAATGACGTCGATATTATGAACCTCCAGAAGGCCGAGAAGCTGGTCCCGGCTTCGCAGCCGGGCGGGCTGCATGAGGTGAAGCTGGAGAATGGCGCATCGCTGAAGGCGCGCTCCGTGATCCTGTCGACCGGCGCGCGCTGGCGGCAGATGGGCGTGCCCGGCGAGGACGACTATCGCAACAAGGGCGTGGCCTATTGCCCACATTGCGACGGGCCGCTGTTCAAGGGCAAGCGCGTCGCGGTGATCGGCGGCGGCAATTCGGGCGTCGAGGCCGCGATCGATCTCGCTGGTATCGTCGCGCATGTCACGCTGATCGAGTTCGACAGCCAGTTGCGCGCCGATGCGGTGCTTCAGCGCAAACTGGCGAGCCTGCCGAACGTCAGGATCATCACCTCGGCGTTGACCACCGAAGTGCATGGCAATGGCGAGAAGGTGACGGGCCTTAGCTACAAGGACCGCAACCACGATACGCTGCATCAGGTCGAGCTGGAGGGTATCTTCGTCCAGATCGGGCTGGTGCCGAATACCGAGTGGCTGAAGGACGCGATCGCGCTTTCCCCGCGCGGCGAGATCGAGGTCGACCATCGCGGCGAGACCTCGCAACCCGGCATCTTCGCGGCGGGCGATGCGACGACGGTGCCGTACAAGCAGATCGTCATCGCGATGGGCGCGGGATCGACGGCGGCGCTGTCGGCGTTCGATTATCTGATCCGGTTACCGACGGAGGAAACGATCGCGGTCGCGGCATGAAGCCCGGCGAAGAAATGAGCGGTCCGCTGGCATGAAAGCCGGACAGTCAGCGGCCGCCTGATCCGGGCACCGATAACAAAAAGGCGGAAAATCGGTTCCACGGCCATATAACCGCCGTTGCCGGCGTTATGCTGTCATCTTATACTCTGTTTCAGGAAGCGTGGGCCTGTATTCGGCGACGCCTCCCCCATCCCTCTTCACCTGACAAAGGGCTTCATCAGCGCAGCTGAGAAGACGTTCGAGATCGTCACCACATTCTGAAGATAGAACATATCCCACACTGGTGCCGATTATGACCTGGTGACCCTCCAACATATAGGGTTGTGCCAGTGCCTTCGCTATTCGACGCGCCAGCATGTCTGCTTCGTCGGCGTGGCTGACGCCAGTCTGGACAATTGCAAATTCATCTCCGCCCAAGCGTGCTACTAGGTCGTTCTGCCGCATCAGTCCTGCCAACCGCCCTGATACGGCTTTCAGCAAGGCGTCGCCCATCGGATGTCCGTAGCGATCGTTGACTGGCTTGAACCGATCGAGATCGAGACAATGCACTGCGAATTTGCCTTGGTTGTTGCCCGATCGGGTCAATGCCTCATATTGTTCTCGCAATGACAGCCGATTAGCCAGCCCGGTCAGGTCATCGCGCCGCGCGAGCGTAGAGAATTGTCGACGCATCGTGATTTTTTTGGTTTCTGAACGATAACGCGACAGCATGCTTTGGATGCCGCCCGACAAGAAAACCGCGAGTAAACCGCCCGCTGCCCAATGGGCGAGGTCGGAAGCAAACCACGTCATGGCGATGGTCGGGGCTATTGCCATCAGGATGCTGGGCACGCTTATCCAAGGACGAAGTGACAATCCCGCCGCTACACCGGCGCCATAGCCAAACAGTAATCCGATGATCAGCATATGCATTTCGGGCCGCGCAACCAGAAATGCCCCAGCACCAAATATTCCCAATACGAACGCAAAACTTAAATAGGCGCAGGCGAATCGTCGCTCAAACAGCATCGCGCTCGCGATATTGAGAGCATCGTCTGCAGCTTGCTTCCGGTGAACCAAAATGACCGTTATGCGAGCAATCAGCGCGCCCACGCCCATTACTGTAAGGACGATAAGCGATGTATTCCTTGTTTCGATGGAGATTAAAACTCCAACGGCAAGGAAAGAGAATGCCATAATCGTCGTCGGCAGAAGGGTTTCGAAAAGGCTCCTGACAAGCTCGACGTACGTGCCCTCAGGCAAGTTTGTAACGGGTCGCTTCATAACGGTTACTCGACTTTGATCCTGGCATCTTGCGCGCAAATGCTTAACAAGGTCGCGCGCCCCGACCCCCGCAAATGTACGCAGTGGGCCGAAGCAGTCGGGGCTGTTTATGGAGGTCCCCCACCCCGACCGTCGCGCCGTTCACACTGACCTTCAACCGTGCCGGAGTGAGGGCCGGGGCCGCGTTGACAGCGCTATTGCCACCGCCGCCAACACCCCGAACAGGCCGGCGATCAAGAACGCCAGCGTATAACTGCCGGCTTCCTCGCGGATGAAGCCTGCGCCGAAGGCGGCGATGGCCGCGCCGATCTGGTGGCCGACCATGATCCAGCCGAACAGGATCGGGGCATTGGTCTCGCCGAAGGTGATGTTGGTGAGCTTCAGCGTCGGCGGGACGGTCGCGATCCAGTCGAGGCCGTAGACCAGCGCGAACAGGGCAAGGCTCGTTGCGGTGAAATCGATGTACGGCAGCGCTAGCAGCGAGAGGCCCCGGAAGCCGTAATAGATCACCAGCAGCTTCTTTGGATCGTAGCGGTCAGTGAGCCAGCCCGAGGCGGTGGTGCCGATCAGATCGAACAGCCCCATCAGCGAAAGCAGCCCGGCGGCTTGTACGGGCGCGATACCGCGATCGCCGCAATAGGCAATCAGGTGAGTGCCGATCAGCCCGTTTGTGGTCAGCCCGCAGACGAGGAAAGTGCCGAACAGAAGCCAGAAGGTCGGCACGCGAACCGCATCGCGCAAAGCGGTGAGCGCGATGAACGGGCTCGGCGGGGCAGGGCGGGGCGGCGTGCTTGCGGGGGTCTCGCCCCAGCGGGTGAGGCCGATGCTTTCGGGGCGCTCGGGCATCAGCAGGGCGACCAACGGGATCGTCGCCGCCGCGAGCAGGCCGACGAAGATCGCGACCGATTTCCAAGCGCCATTTTCCGCCAGCCAGGCCATCAGCGGCAGGAAGATAAGCGCGCCGGTGGCGGTGCTCCCGGTCAGGATTCCCATCATCAGGCCCTGCCGGCTGGCGAACCAGCGGTTGACCACCGTCGCGCCGAGCACGGGCGCGACCGCGCCGCAGCCGACGCCGGAGATCACGCCCCAGCTCAGCAGATAGTGCCAGGGTTCCGTCATGCCGAGGCTGCCGAGCGTTGCGGCCGCCATCAGAATGAGCCCGCCGAGCATCGTTCGCTTGAGACCAAAGCTCTGCATCAGCGCGGCGGCGAAGGGACCGATCAGGCCGTAGAGCAGGATGCCGATCGCCGCGGTGCCGGACACGATCGCGCGATCCCATCCGAAATTCGCCTCAAGCGGCAGGATCAGCACGCTCGGCGCGGCGCGCAATCCCGCCGACACGAGCAGCGCCACAAAAGTGACGCCGATCACGACGTAAGCGTAATTGGGGCCGAGGCGATGACGCACATTTGCTCCTGGCGGATGGACCATGGAAGATAGGGGCTATTCCAATGGAAAAAAGGTCGGATGAAGGCAAGCGAACGCACATTGCGTTATGCAACCATTACGCCCACGCATCGTTCTGCGGCGACCTGATCCGTTCCGCAGTTCCCGACCTGTTATCATCTTTCGAAAGCAAGGCAGCCATGCACCGACCCGGCACAATCGAACGCGCCTTTGAACTCGCTCAATCCGACAATGGTTAGGGAAACAGTGGCACGCTATCGCATCGACGCGCAGCTTGACTATGAATTTGCAGAGCCGGCGGACGTCCTGCTGGCGATGGAAGTCATAGACGGCGGCGACCAGCTGCTTGTCGAAGACTTGCTCACCGTGGACGGGAGCGGGCCACTGACTCCGGTCCCCGGCGAAGAAAGCCTGGGGCGGCGAACCTGGTTACAGGCGAGTGGGTCCTTCAGGGCCCATTATCATGCGGTGGTGGACGTGACGCGCGTGCCGCCTGATCTCGATGCACTCGGGATCACGCCGCATTCGCAGCTTCCGGCGCTGGTCGTGTCCTATCTGTTTCCGAGCCGCTATTGCGAATCGGATCGTTTCGAGCAGTTCGTCGCGCGGGAGTTCGGCGATGTGCAGGGCGGCGCGAAGGCGCGCGCCATGGCCGACTGGATCTACGATCATGTGGATTATGTGTCCGGAAGCAGCGACGGCACGACGACCGCTGGCGACAGCTTCATCAAGCGGCAGGGCGTGTGCCGCGATTTCGCGCATATGTTGATCGCGTTCGCGCGGGCGGCGGGTATCCCGGCGCGCATGGTGTCGGCCTATGCCTGGCGCCTCGATCCGCCCGATTTCCACGCGGTGGTCGAGCTATGGCTTGAAGGCGCGTGGCATCTGGTCGATCCCACCCGGCTGGCGCCGATCGATGGTCTCGTCCGTATCGCGGTCGGGCGTGATGCGACCGACATCAGCTTCATGACTATCTTCGGCGCGGCTGAAATGATCGCGCAAAGCGTGACGATCGAACAAGTGGACGCCTGAACCCGGCGTCGTTTCAGGCTGATGGCAGCCTGAAACGATCCGGACGGGCTGGTTACTGCGCCTTGGGAGCCGCAGCGCTCGGGTTAGTGGGAAGGCCGCCCATCTGGGTGACCATCTTCTTGTAGGCGTCGAGGTAAGCGAGCACGATCACCTGGCCGATGTCGGTATCCTGATAGCCGCCGCCGCCGACCGCGCCAAACCCGCCGCCGAAGAAGCCGCCACCGCCGCCGCCGAACGACAGATCGGACTTGCGGGCATAGCCCTCGGTAAGCAACTCCATTTCGGTGGTGCGCATGTTGACGAGCGTCAGCGTGACGTTCGCTTCCTTCTTCTTGATGTTGATGCCGCCGGCGATCGCGCCGAAGGTGCCGCCCATCAGGCCGCCCAGCATGCCGCCGATGGCGTTGCCGCCCGAATTGGCGTTCTTGGTGACGAGGTCTGGCACGATCGAATAGTCGGCCGCCTTCACCTGGCGCTTGCCGATATTCGAATTGGCCTGAAGTTCGCCGCTGTCGGCCAGAGCGCGCTCGACCGCGCGGCTGGCGAGGCCCTTGCCGCGATCGACCAGGCCGAAGCAGCCCGACTTCATGATGAACACCTTGATGATGGCTTCAGGCGAGCCGAGGCCCAGCGACTGCCACCAATTATTATCCGGCTCGACCACGGCGGCTGTGCCGAGGCGCTTGCCGCAGATCGGAATTTCCGCCGTACCCTTTTCCTGCGCCTTGCGGCCGGATGAGGCCTCGGCAGCCAGAGCAGATGTAGTAACCAGGGCGGCGATCACCGGCGCCGCGACCAAAGCACGCAATTTCATGGATTTTTTCCTCTTTCCCCTGCGCTCACGCATTGTCGGCGGCGACATATAGCGCATACGTTAAAAGTCTCCAACCGAACGACGAAATTGCACATCCAGTCGACAGGATTGATGGCACCTAAAAGTGTAAACTGCGTTGTTACGGCGGAACATAAGGTTTATAATTTTTTAAGGAGTGGTGGCGTCAAGTAGCGTTCGGCTCAAACTCATAAAGCAGATCAATTCTCATAAGCTATACTCGGTTGCAGGGAGAGTAACGATGAGCAAAAGCGCCTGGCTGCTTGGCAGCGCACTGTGTTTCGCGGCAGCACCGTCATTTGCGCAGGAAATTGCTCCCGCGCCGACGCCGGCAGCCGAGCCCGCTGCGGCGCCAGCCGCTGCAACCCCCGACCCGACCGCCGCGGCTGTCGATGACGGGGAAATCATTGTCACCGCCACGCGGCGCAGCGTCTCGCTCTATGACGTGCCGCTCGCGGTTTCCGCCGTTACCGCGGATACGCTGCGCAACAGCGGCGGCTCCGATATTCGTGCGCTGGTCCAGCTTTCGCCGTCGCTGAACGTGACATCTTCACAGTCGGAGACGGCTGGCACGGTCGCGCGTATCCGCGGCGTCGGCACGGTCGGCGACAATCCGGGCCTCGAAAGCTCGGTCGCGACCTTCGTCGACGGCGTCTATCGCAGCCGTTCGGGCGTCGCGCTCACTGAACTGGGCGCGATCGAGCGGATCGAGGTGTTGCGCGGGCCGCAGGGCACGCTGTTCGGACGGAACGCCTCGGCGGGCCTGATCAACATCATCACCGCCGCGCCAAGCTTCGAGGAAAGCGGCACGGCATCGCTCACCTACGGCAATTATGATTTTTGGCGTGGCGAGATCGGCCTGACCGGCCCGATCAACGACAAGATCGCGTACCGGATCGACGGAACCTATGTGAAGCGCAACGGCTTCATGAAGGAATCCGACGATTATGCCGGATCGAGCGGGCGCGATTTCAACAACCGCAACCGCTATCTGGTGCGCGGGCAGCTGAAGTTCGAGCCGTCCGACGTGCTCAACGTCCGGCTGATCGCCGACTATGCCAAGCGCAAGGAAGATTGCTGCGCGGCGAGCTTCCTGCCCGCCAATGAGACTTATCTGACCCCGACCGGCGACATTTCCACGCGACCGAACAGCTTCGCGCGGCTCGAGCGCCTGCTCGGCGCGGTCATCAACGACGATACCTACGCGCGCCGCGTGTCGGTCACGCCCGATCGATCATTCAGGTCGGACGTTGAGGATTGGGGCGTGTCGGCTGAGGTCAACTGGGAGCTGGGCGCCGCCAAGTTCACCTCGATCACCGCCTACCGCAACTGGACCGCCGACCGCGAACAGGATGCCGATTACACCAATCTCGACATGCTTTCGCGCACGAACAACGATCAGCAATTCAAGACCTTCACCCAGGAACTGCGGGTTCAGGGCAAGGCGTTCGACGATCGGCTGGACTGGCTGGTCGGCGGCTATTTCGCCAACGAGACGCTCGATATCAACGACAATCTCCAGTTCGGGCGCGATTACGGCCTGCTGCAGGGGTGCCGCATCGCGGCGGCTGGTCTTACCTTGCCGGGTGCGCCCGGATTGGGCTTCCTGTCGCCGACCTCCCCGACCTGCATAAATCCGGCGATCGTGCCGGCGCTCTTCGGACAGTTCGGGCCGGCCGGCCCATTGTTGCAGCAGGGGCTGACCAACCTCAAGGGGATCAGCAATGTCGGCGCGACGAGCGATGTTTTCCGCCAGAAGGACAAGACCTGGGCGCTGTTCACGCACAATGTGATCGACATCACCCAGCAGCTCTCGCTGACGCTCGGCGCGCGCTACACGCATGATCGCAAGACAGTGGACATGTCGCTCGCGTCCAACAGCGGCGTTTGCGCCACGCAGCGCGCCTTGCTGGGCGGCCTCACGGCCAGCACTAACCCGATCTTGCGGAGCCTGGCGACAAATCTGGTCGGCCTCTCCTGCGCCAACAATATCCCCGGCACGGGCGTGGTCGACGGCAGCTATTCCGACAGCGTTTCGGACAATGAATGGACCGGCACGGCGGTGCTGAGCTTCAAGCCGACCGACCGGCTGATGACCTATGCGAGCTATTCGAAGGGCTTCAAGGCCGGCGGCTTCAACCTTGACCGCGCGGGTCTTGTTCCCGGCGCGGCGAGCCCGAGCCAGCTGCGCTTCGCGGCCGAGAAGGTGAATTCCTTCGAAGTCGGCGCCAAATATCGCGGGCGCGGCTTCCGGGTGGCGGCGACCGCCTTCTATCAGCTGTTCAGCGACTTCCAGCTCAACACCTTCAACGGGCTGACCTTCATCGTCGAGAATGTCGAAGGGTGCAGCAACCTTGTTGGCGGAAGCGGTTCAGACAGCGATCTGATCGGGACCAATGGCAGCTGCGGCGGCAAGTCGAAGGCCGGCGTGGTCAGCAAGGGCTTCGAGCTCGAAGCCTCAATCAACCCGTCGCGCCATTTTACCGTCGATGCGGGCTTCACTTACGCGGAGACCTATTATCGCAGCGATATCAGCGGCGTCGATGGGCGGGCGTTGCCGACCTCGCTGTTCCTGGTGCCGGGTTCGCAGCTTTCGAACGCTCCGAAATATGTGGTGACCGCCGGCGCGACCTGGACGCCGCCGATCGGGTCGAACGGCCTCACCGGCCTGCTCCATGCCGATGTCCGCTCGCAATCCAACGTCAACACCGGCTCCGATCTCTTCCCCGAGAAGATGCAGAATGCGGTGGCGACGGTGAATGCCAGGGTCGGCATTTCCGGCGCGGACAATGCCTGGAGCCTGGAATTCTGGGGCCAGAACATCTTCAACCGCAACTACCGGCAGATCGTGGCCGGTGCGCCGATCCAGGGTTCTGGCTCCTATGAGACGATCCTGGCGGGCGGCGCGACGGTGGCGGACTCGCTGTTCATCGTGTTCCCGGCCGAACCCCGGACTTATGGCCTGACGGTGCGGACGAAGTTCTGAAGGCTTGATCGGCATGAATTGAATTTGGCGGAACGGGCTGAATGCTGAACTGAACAGATCGGCGTTCAGCCTTTCCGTGGCGATATTGAGCAGCATTCGTTGCGCGGGATGCTATATTGGCATCATGAGCCCGGATCGCGCCCCACCGCCGCATGCGGCTGCAGACTGGACGATCCTGCAGGCATGGAGCTCCTATACGCAGGAAGAGCATGCGATGTGGGATCGATTGTTCGCGCGGCAGGCTGCGATGCTTCCCAATCGGGTCGTACCCGCCTTCATGGAGGGGCTGGACGTGCTCCGCATGACCAAGCCCGGCGTTCCCAATTTCGACGAACTCAATGCGCGGCTCGGCGACGCGACCGGGTGGCAGGTCGTCGCGGTGCCGGGCCTGGTGCCTGATGAGGTCTTTTTCGAGCATCTCGCCAATCGCCGCTTTGTCGCGGGCCGGTTCATCCGCACCCCAGAGCAGATCGATTATCTTCAGGAGCCCGATATTTTCCACGACGTGTTCGGCCACGTCCCGCTGCTCGCCCATCCGGTGTTCGCCGATTATATGCAGGCCTATGGCGAAGGCGGGATGCGCGCCGCGAAACTCGGCATGATCGACGCGCTGGCGCGGCTCTACTGGTACACGGTCGAGTTCGGGCTGATCCGGGACGGTGGGGCACTCAAGCTGTACGGCGCCGGCATCGTCTCCTCGCATGCGGAATCGATCTTCGCGCTCGAAGATCCGTCGCCGCATCGCATCGGCTTCAATCTCGAACGGGTAATGCGCACGCGTTATCGGATCGACGATTTCCAGCAGAATTATTTCGTAATCGACAGTTTCGATGATCTGCTGGCGCAAACGCGGGATGCGGATTTCGGCCCGCTTTATGAACGGCTTCGTCACCTGCCGCCGATCGATGTGGCTGAATTGCTGCCGTCCGACCACGTGATCTCTCGCGGCACGCAGGAATATGCAGCTTCGAAGCAAGTGGCGGCGATGCAGTAACGCTCTGGTTCGCCCTGTTGAGATGGACCTGTGCTCCTGCGAAGGCAGGAGCGTTGGAGCTGGGCTCCTGCCTTCGCAGGAGCACGTTATCTTTCATTCCGACAGGCCAATTTTAAGCCGCGATTTTCTCTGAAATAATCCCCGCCGCGGCGTCGAGCAGGCGGCGTTCCAGCGCCTTGAGGCGCGGGGAGGCGGTTACCTTGTCGCCGATCAAATCGGTCAGGTAGAAGACGTCCACCGCCTTCTCGCCATAGGTGGCGATGTGGGCTGAGTGGATGGTCAGCTTCGACTGGAAGATCGCGTAAGCGAGAGCGTTGATAAGCGCGGGGCGGTCACGGGCGTGAACCTCGACCACCGTGTAGCGATTGGATGCGCGGTTATCGATCAGTACATTCGGCTCGATATCGAACGCATCGGCGCGGGTGCGGGGGAGCGGCTTGGCGGCGAGGCGATCCGCGAGCCGGCCGCGATTGGCGAGCGCATCGCCCATCGTCTCGGCAAGGCGGGCCAGGCGGTCGGGCTCGTCGAAAGGACGGCCGAACGGATCCTGCACCAGAATATTGTCTATCGCCATGCCGTCGCGCGTGGTGTGAATGCGTGCGTCGATGATGCTGGCGCCCGCGACATGGATCGCGCCCGCGACGCGGTAGAACAGGCCGGGATGATCCGAAGCGTATAGCGTTATCAGCGTCGCGCCGCGATCACCGTTAACCGTCGGCTCGATCGCCAGCGTGCTGTTTTTCGCGTCAGCCGTCTTGATGACGCGGGCATTGGTTTCCAGCACGTCGATCGGCTCCGCCACCCAATAGGAATCGGGGAGCCGTTTGACGTAGCGGTTCATCTCGGTCTTCGACCATGCCAGGCGGTCGAGCAGTTCGGCCTGCTTGGCTTCGATCCGTTCGCGCCGCCCTTTCTGTTTGTGGCCGGGGCGGAGCACCTCGTCGGTAGACTCGTAGAGATCGGAGAGCAGCTGGCGCTTCCAGCTGTTCCAGATGCCGGGGCCGACTGCGCGGATATCCACCACGGTCAGAACGAGAAGGAGGCGCAGCAACTCCGGGCTCTGCACTTTTTCGGCGAAATCGAGGATGGTCTTGAAGTCGGACAAGTCGCGCTTGAAGGCGGTCTCGGACATCATCAGGTGCCAGCGCACCAGCCAGGCGACCATCTCAGTCTCGGCGGGTGTCATGCCGAAGCGGGGGCAAAGCTTCTCGGCGACCTCCGCGCCCAGCACGCTATGATCGCCGCCGCGCCCCTTGGCGATATCGTGCAGCAGCACCGCGGCATAAAGCACGCGGCGCGAGATGATCTTGCGAAGGATCTGGCTCGCCAATGGATGGTCGGCATCCAGCTCGCGTTTTTCGATCTTCGAAAGCAGGCCGATTGCCCGGATCGAATGTTCGTCCACGGTATAGTGGTGGTACATGTCGAATTGCATCTGCGCCACGACCCGGCCGAAGTCCGGCACGAAACGGCCGAATATGGTGGCCTCGTTCATCAGCCGCAGCGTGCGCTCGGGATCGCGGGGACTCGTGAGCACGCCCATGAACAATGCGTTGGCCTGCGGATCGCGGCGGACCTGATTGTCGATCAGCCGCGCATCGCGCGCTGCCGAGCGCATTGCCAGCGGGTGGATGTCGAGGCCATTGGCGTCGGCCAGCGCGAACATCTCGAGCAAGCGGACGGGATCTTCCTCGAAGAAATTCTCGTTCGGCAGCGCCAGCCGGCCGCGATCGAGCGCAAAGCCCTTCAGGTTCTTCGGGCTGCGGCGCAGCTTTGGCAGGCCGAGGCGGCGGCCACGCGAGGCGAACATCTCGTCGAGATGCGCGAGGAAGACGCCGGTCAGGTCGCCCACCTGCTTCGCGGTCAGGAAATAATGCTGCATGAAACGCTCGACCGCAGTCTTGCCGGGACGATCGGCATAACGCATCCGCGTTGCGATCTCGCGCTGGACATCGAACGTCAGGCGTTCCTCGGCGCGGTCAGTGGCGATGTGCAGATTGCAGCGCACCGCCCACAGGAAATTCTCGGCGCGCTGGAAACGGCGCAACTCCTCGGCGGACAGCAATTCCTTGTCGACCAGCTCGGCGACCGAGCGGACCTGATAGGCATATTTGCCGATCCAGAAGAGCGTGTGGAGATCACGCAGGCCGCCCTTGCCCTCCTTGAGATTGGGTTCGACGACATAGCGGCTGTCACCCATGCGGCGGTGGCGCTCGTTGCGTTCGGCCAGCTTTTCGGTGACGAAGGTGCGCGCCGTGCCGGCCACCACCTCGCGTTCGAAGCGTTGCGACGCGACGTCGTAGAGCTTCTCGTCGCCCCACACGTAGCGGCCTTCCAGCTGCGCCGTGCGGATGGTGAGGTCGCTCTTGGCCATGCGGATCGTGTCGTCGAGCGAGCGGCTGGAGTGGCCGACCTTCAGGCCAAGGTCCCACAGCTGGTAGAGCATGGCTTCGATCACCTGCTCGCACCAGCTCGTCTGGCGCCATGGGGTGATGAAGGCGATGTCGACGTCCGAATGGAGCGCCATCTCGCCGCGCCCATAGCCGCCGACCGCCATCAGCACGATCCGCTCGCCCGACGAAGGGTTGTTGTTGGGGTAGAGCCGCTCGGTCGTATAATCGTAGATCAGACGGAGGAGCTGGTCGGTCAGGAATGCATAGGAGGCAGCGGTTTCATTGCCCCGGCTCGGCGCGGCCAGCAGGCGCCGGGCGATCTCTTCCCGTCCGCGTGCGAGTGCGTCGCGAAAGAGGGGGGCGGCCGCCATGCGCAACTTGGCGCTGTCTTTGCCGGAGGCGTCGATCTCCTGAAGCTGCTCGGCAAGCATACGGCGATCGATGATCGCGCGGCGGTTCGGGATATTTTCGAAACGGATCGACATGGATCAGGACATAAGGTGTGGAGGCAGGAAGGGCTAGGGCTCCTGTTCCTTCCCGTCACCCCAGCGGAGGCTGGGGTCTATGTCTGTTGGCACTTGAGGACAGCTTGCGTGGGTCGAGACATGGATGCCAGCCTGCGCTGGCATGACGGTAGAGGTCAATCCTCTCTCAAAATGCGCTTGAGCTGATAGATCAGGTCGAGAGCTTCTTTTGGACTGAGGGAATCCGCATCGATCGATAGAATGGTTTCACGCAACGGATCGCTCTTAGGTTGCTCTGCCACAGCGGCTGCCGCGAACAGCGGTAGGTCATCCAGTCCTGCCGCCAGCCCGCCCGTCGCTGCCCGACCGGCCTCCAGCTTCTTGAGCACCGAAGCGGCCCGCGACGTGACTGCTGGCGGCAACCCCGCCAGTTTCGCCACGGCGAGGCCGTAACTGCGGTCGGCGGGGCCGTCGGCGAGTTCGTGGAGCAAGACGAGGTCGCCCTTCCATTCGCGGGCGCGGACATGGTGAAGCGAGAGGGCGTCGAGGCGTTCGGCCAGCCGGGTCAGCTCGTGATAATGAGTGGCGAACAGGCAACGGCAGCGGTTCATGTCGTGGACCGCCTCGACGACCGCCCAGGCGATGGCCAGGCCGTCATAGGTCGAGGTGCCGCGTCCCACTTCATCGAGGATGACGAAGCTGCGCTCGGTCGCCTGCGCGAGGATGGCGGCGGTCTCGACCATTTCGACCATGAAGGTGGAACGGCCGCGCGCGAGATTGTCCGAGGCGCCGACCCGGCTGAACAGGCGGTCGACGAGGCCGATGCGGGCATGTGTTGCGGGCACGTAGCTGCCGGCTTGTGCAAGCACGGCGATCAGCGCGTTCTGGCGAAGGAAGGTCGATTTGCCGCCCATGTTGGGGCCGGTGACGAGCCATAGCCTTCGGTCAGGATCGAGCATCAGGTCGTTGGCGACGAAGCGTTCGCCGATTGCCGTCACGGCAGCTTCGACGACTGGGTGGCGGCCACCCTCAATCTCGAAACAGGCATGGTCGGCGATGCCGGGGCGGCACCAGCCGCTTTCGATCGCGCGTTCGGCCAGCGCGGCGGCCACGTCCAGGCGGGCCAAGGCGTCGGCGGTGCTGGCGATGTCGGAGGCGCGGTCGAGCGCGGCGCGGATCAATTCTTCAAGATGCGCAGCCTCGGCGGCAATGGCGTGCGTGCCGGCCTGCGTAACCTTCAGCGCCTGTTCGTGTAGGTCGGCGGCGTTGAAGCGGACAACCCCGGCCAGCGTCTGGCGATGGGTGAAGCCGGAGTCCGCGGCCATCAACGGATCGGCGTTCCTGGCCGAAACCTCGATATGATAGCCGAGCACATTGTTGTGGCGAATCTTGAGCGAGGCGATGCCGGTGCGCTGGCGATAGCCTGCCTCAAGCTGGGTGATGGCGCGGCGGCCGTCGCTGCTGGTGGCGCGCAGGTCGTCGAGCGCGGCGTCATAGCCCTCGGCGATATAGCCGCCGTCACTGGCATCGAGCGGCGGGGAGGGGACGAGCGCCTGCATCAATAACTCGACCAGTTCGCCATGGCCGATGAGTCTGGGAAGAAGGCTTGTCAGCAGGCTTGACGGTTCAAGCACCGACAGGAGCAGATCGCGCAGGGCATAGCCATCGCTGAGGCCATCGCGCAGCAAAGCAAGATCGCGCGGACCGCCGCGCCCCGCAGCCAGCCGGCCGATGGCGCGGCCGATATCGGGAAGCTGGCGCAAGCGGGTGCGGACCCGATCGCGAAGCGCGCCATCGCCTGTGAACAGCGTCACGAGGTCGAGGCGAGCCTCGATCGTCGGCTTGTCGCCGAGCGGGGCGGAGATGTCCGACGCCAGCAGGCGCGCGCCGCCGCCGGTGACGGTGCGGTCGACCGCATCGAGCAGGCTGCCTTTTCGCGATCCGGCGGTCGTCTGAGTGAGTTCGAGGCTTTCGCGGGTCGCGGCGTCGATCAGCATATGGGCGCTGACCGCCCGGCGGTGCGGGGGCTGGAGGAAGGGGAGCGAGCCCTGTCCCGCCCGTTCGAGATAGGCGATCAGGCCCCCGGCGGCGGCAAGCTCGGCTCGCTCGAAAAGGCCGAAGCCGTCGAGCGTGGCGACGCCAAACAGCGTCTTGAGGCGCGCTTCGGCGGCGCTGCTGTCGAAGCCCTCGCGGGGCGCCGGCCAGGCGTCGGCGGGTGCGGCATCCCAGTTTTCCGGGACGACGATCTCGGCGGCGGAAAGGCGCGCCAGTTCGGCGTCCAGCGAGGCGCGCGGAACGGCGCAGATCTCGAAGCGGCCGGTCGAGATGTCGGCGGCGGCAAGGCCGATCGTGCCGCCAACCTCCGCCAGCGCCACCAGCCAGTTGGCGGCGCGCGCATCCAGCAGCGCTTCCTCGGTCAATGTGCCCGCCGTGACGACGCGGACGATGCCGCGCGCGACCAGCGCCTTCGACCCGCCGCGCTTCTTGGCCTCGGCGGGCGTTTCGGTCTGCTCGGCGATGGCAACGCGGTGGCCGGCCTTGATGAGGCGGGCGAGATAGACCTCGGCGGAATGCGCGGGTACGCCGCACATCGGGATTGCATTGCCGCTATGCTCGCCGCGCGCGGTGAGGGCGATGTCGAGGCAGGCGGAGGCCGTCTTGGCGTCGTCGAAAAACAGTTCGAAAAAGTCGCCCATGCGGTAAAAAAGCAGGCAATCAGGCGCTTGCGCCTTGAGCGCGAAGTATTGCGCCATCATCGGCGTCGCTGAAGCAGACTCGTTCTGCAATTTCCCCGTCATGGGGGGCTGATAGCGGCTTGTGATGCATGCAGCTATGCCCCAATAGGCGGCCGAGCCAAACAAAGCGCAAGGTGACATAGATGAGCGAGAGCAACGTCCAGTTTTCGGAACGCGAGGCGCTGCTGTTTCACTCTATGGGGCGGCCCGGCAAGATCGAGATCATCTCATCCAAGCCGATGGCGACCCAGCGCGATCTCTCGCTTGCCTATTCCCCGGGCGTGGCGGTGCCGGTGCGCGCAATCGCCGACGATCCCGATACGGCTTATGACTATACCGCGAAGGGCAATCTCGTCGCGGTGATCTCCAACGGGACTGCGATCCTTGGGATGGGTAATCTTGGCGCGCTCGCTTCCAAGCCCGTGATGGAGGGCAAGGCGGTGCTGTTCAAGCGCTTCGCCGACGTGGATTCGATCGACATCGAGCTGGCGACGGAAGATGTCGACCGGTTCATCGACGCGGTCGAGCTGATGGAGCCAAGCTTCGGCGGCATCAACCTCGAAGACATCAAGGCCCCCGAATGCTTCGTGATCGAGCAGACTCTGCGCGAGCGCATGAATATCCCGGTCTTCCATGACGACCAGCATGGCACCGCAATCATATCGGCGGCGGGGCTGATCAATGCGGCTTATATAACCGGGCGGGATTTCAAGGACATCAAGCTCGTCGTCAACGGGGCCGGCGCTGCCTCGATCAGCTGTACCGAGCTCGCCAAGGCGCTGGGCGTGCGCGACGTCATCATGTGCGATTCCAAGGGCGTGATCTACCAGGGCCGCACCGAGGGCATGAACCAGTGGAAATCGGCCCACGCCGCCGTCACCGACGCCCGCACGCTCGCCGATGCCATAAAGGGCGCTGACGTCTTCTTCGGGCTGTCGGTCGCCGGTGCCCTGACCAAGGACATGGTCAAGTCGATGGCGCCCAAGCCGATTATCTTCGCCATGGCCAATCCGGATCCCGAAATCCTGCCCGAAGACGCGCTGGAGGCTGCGCCGGACGCGATCATCGCCACGGGGCGTTCGGATTACGCCAATCAGGTCAACAATGTCCTTGGCTTTCCCTTCATCTTCCGGGGCGCGCTCGATGTGCGCGCGACCACGATCAATGAGGAAATGAAGGTCGCCGCTGCCCGCGCGCTGGCCGAACTGGCGCGCGAGCGCGTGCCGGAGGAAGTCGCCGCCGCTTATGGCGGACGCGCGCCAAGCTTCGGGCCGCAATATATCATTCCCGCGCCATTCGATCCCCGGCTGATGGAATTCGTGCCGGCGGCGGTCGCCAAGGCGGCGATGGATTCGGGCGTGGCGCGCAAGCCTATCCTCGACCTCGCGGAATACCGTACCACGCTGCGGTCGCGACTGAACCCGACCACGTCAGTGCTTACGCTCGCTTATGAAGGCGCTCGGGCGCATCCGAAGCGGGTCGTGTTCGCCGAAGGCGAAGAAGAGGTCGTGCTGCGCGCGGCTATCCAGTTCAAGGAAGGCGGTTACGGCACCCCGGTGCTGGTCGGCCGCGACGAGGTGCCGGACAAGCTGCGTGCGATGGGCGTCTCGAACCCCGAAGAGTTCGAGCTGCACAACAGCCGCATCTCCCCGCTGGTGCCGCGCATGGTCGACTATCTGTACGAACGGCTGCAGCGGCGCGGCTATCTGCGTCGCGAAGTCGAGGTGATGGTCAACCAGGACCGCAACATATTTGCCGCATTGCTGCTTGTGCTGGGTGAGGCGGACGCGATGATCACTGGCGTCACGCGTCCCTATGGACAGACGTTGCGTCAGGTGCGCCGCGTGATCGATCCTGTCCCCGGCCGTAAGCCCTTCGGCATCCATGTGCTGGTTGGCCAGAGTCATACCGTCTTCATGGCGGACACCACGGTCAATGAGCGGCCGACCGCGAGCGAGCTGGCCGACATCGCCGAGCATACCGCCGCCGTTGCGCGCCGGATGGGGCATGAGCCGCGCGTGGCTTTCCTGTCCTATTCGACGTTCGGCAATCCGCCCGGAAGCTTCCTCGAAAATATCCGCGAGGCTGTCGGGATCCTCGACGAGCGCCGGCCGAGCTTCGAATATGAAGGCGAGATGGCGCCTGACGCCGCGCTCAACCCGCGCGTGGCGAAATCCTATCCGTTTAGCCGCCTTTCCGGACCGGCCAATGTGCTGATCATGCCGGGCCTGCAATCAGCGAACATTTCGGCCAAGTTGCTGAAGGAGCTGGGCGGGGATTCGGTGATCGGGCCGATGCTGGTCGGGCTGGAGCATCCGGTGCAGGTCGCGACCATGTCCTCGACCGCTTCGGAGCTGCTGACGCTGGCGGTTCTCGCGGCGGGCGAGATCGCGCGGTAGCTGAAATCTCCTTCTCCCCTTCAGGGGAGGAGGTCGGGAGGTGGGGCATACTGGCAGCGACCCCTGCGCTGCGGCGACCCCCTCTCCCAACCCTCTCCCCTGAAGGGGAGAGGGCTTAGGTTCAGCCGAAGCGCTCTTTCAGCGCGAGCATTGCAATCGCGGCCTTGGCAGCCTCGCCGCCCTTGTCCTTCTCGGTGCGGCGGGCGCGGGCTAGGGCCTGGGCTTCGTTCTCGACGGTCAGGATGCCGTTGCCGACGGCAAGGCCGTCCAGCGTTAGCGCCATGATGCCGCGCGCGCTTTCGCCCGATACGATCTCGAAATGATAGGTCTCGCCCCGGATCACCACGCCAAGACCGACGAACGCGTCATAACGCCCGGTTTCGGCCGCCAGAGCGATCGCGCCGGGCACTTCAAGCGCGCCGGGGACGGTTATGGTCTCGTGCTGGTGGCCCGCATCCTCGATCGCCGCGCGGGCACCTTCGAGCAGCAGGTCATTGAGATGGTCGTAAAAGCGAGCTTCGACGATCAGGATCCGGGCCATCAGTCATCTCCTCCGTCGATGGGGCGTTCGCCGACGATCGACAGGCCATAGCCTTCAAGCGCGATCAGCGTGTGGCTGGTGTTGGTAAGCAGGATCATGTCGTGGATGCCGAGATCAGCCAGAATCTGGGCGCCGATGCCATAAGCGCGCAAGTCCATCTCACCGGGCAGGTTCTCGAGGATGCGGCTGAACCGACCGGAACTGCTTTCCGAAGGAGTCAGCAGCACGATGACGCCGCTTCCCTCCCTGCCCATTTCGTCCATGCAGCGCTGCAACAGCCGCTTGCGTGGTCCGGGGCTCCCAAGCATGTCGTGGAAGATCGACACATTGTGCATGCGGACGAGCGTTGGCTGATCGGGAAGGACCTTGCCTTTCTGGAGGACCAGCGACTCGCTGCCGTCGATCTTGTTGCGATAGACGATCGCGCGCCAATCGCCGCCATAATCGGATTGCAGCAGGCGATCGGACCCGCGCTCGACCAGATTGTCATGCTTGCGGCGATAGGCGATCAGGTCGCGGATCGTACCGATCTTGAGGTTATGGAGCTGGGCGAAGGCGACGAGATCGTCCATCCGCGCCATCGTGCCGTCGTCCTTCATGATCTCGCAGATCACGC
>CAYLIK010000028.1:0-27366 GCA_964383565.1 uncultured Sphingomonadaceae bacterium | reverse complement strand
TGGAACGGCTACAATGCGCTCCATTTCTCGGCGAGCCGGATGGCGGGGCTGATGCTCGGCTATGCCCAGCCGGGCGGCATCGCGACCATCGCCGCGAAAGAGCCGAAGCTCGTCTTCCTGCTCGGCGCTGATGAGGTGGCACCCGATCGTTTCCCGAATGCGTTCAAGGTCTTCATCGGCCATCATGGCGACAAGGGCGCCGAACAGGCCGATGTGATCCTGCCCGCCGCCGCTTATACCGAGAAGGCCGGCACCTATGTGAATATCGAGGGCCGCGTGCAGCGTGGCGACCGCGCCGTCTTCCCGCCGGGCGATGCCCGCGAGGATTGGGCGATCCTGCGTGCGCTGTCCGACGTGCTGGTCCACAAGCTGCCGTTCGACAGCTTCGAGGCGCTGCGTGCGCAGATGGTGCGCGACGTGCCGGAGCTTGGGCAGGAGGGGCTGGTCAGCTTCTCGTGGGTTGCGCCGAAGCTCGATGCCAAGGTCTCGGGCGCGATGGCCGGCTATCCGATCAAGGATTTCTACCTGACCAACGCCATCTGCCGTGCAAGCCCGACGATGCAGCGCTGCTCGGCGGAGCTGCTCCACGGCGAAACTTTCGCGGAGGCGGCGGAGTGATGGCCTCGCGCAATCTCTTAAGCCCTCTCCCGCAAGCGGGAGAGGGCTCTGAAGGGGCCGCTTCGCTATGACCGCCTTCTTCCAATATCTCGGCCTGCCCTATGAAGGCGCCTGGTTCGTCGCCACGATCGCGGGGATCCTGCTGATCGCGCTGCCGCTGATGCTGGCGGTCGCGATGATCATCTATGCCGATCGCAAGATCTGGGCGGCGATGGCGCTGCGGCGCGGACCCAACGTGGTTGGCCCGTTCGGCCTGCTTCAGAGCTTCGCCGACGGCCTCAAGGTCTTCCTGCAGGAAACGATCATCCCGTCGGCGGCCAATCGCGGGCTCTTTTTGCTCGCGCCGATCATCACCTTCACGGTCGCGCTGATCGTGTGGGCGGTGATCCCGTTCGGGCCGGGTATGGTGCTCGCCAATATCAATGTCGGCCTGCTCTACGTGCTCGCCGCCTCGTCGATCGGCGTCTATGGCGTGATCATCGCGGGCTGGGCGTCCAACTCCAAATATCCTTTCTATTCAGCGCTGCGCGCCGCCGCGCAGATGGTTTCCTACGAAGTCTCGATCGGCTTCGTGCTGATCTCGGTCGTGCTGTGGGCGGGGACGTTCAACCTCTCGGCGATCATCGAGGCGCAGCGCGCGCATATCTTCGGCTTCATCAACGCCTTCGGGTTCAATCCGCTGTTGTTCCCGATGGCGGTGGTGTTCTTCATCTCGTCGCTGGCCGAAACCGCGCGTGCGCCGTTCGATCTGACCGAGGCCGAAAGCGAGCTCGTCGCCGGCTACCAGACCGAATATTCGTCGATGAGCTTCGCGCTGTTCTGGCTGGGCGAATATGCCAACGTGCTGCTGATGTGCGGCCTCAATGCGATCCTGTTCTGGGGCGGATGGTTGCCCCCGATCGACTGGGCGCCGCTTTACATGGTGCCGGGGATCGTCTGGTTCTTTGCCAAGATCCTGTTCTTCTTTTTCGTATTTTCCTGGGTGAAAGCGACCGTGCCGCGCTACCGCTACGATCAGCTGATGCGGCTGGGCTGGAAGATCTTCCTGCCGCTGTCGCTGATCTGGGTGTTTCTGGTCTCGGGGTATCTCATGCTGACTCGCTACTCGACGGTGCTGCAATGAGCGTTGCCCATTTCATCAAATCCTTCACCCTCTGGGAGTTCGTGAAGGCGCATTGGCTGACCTTGAAATATTTCTTCAAGCCCAAAGCAACGATCAACTACCCGTTCGAGAAGAACCCGCTTTCCCCGCGCTTCCGGGGCGAGCATGCGCTGCGCCGCTATCCGAACGGCGAGGAGCGCTGCATCGCGTGCAAGCTTTGCGAGGCGGTTTGCCCCGCTCAAGCGATAACGATTGAGGCACAGCCGCGCGACGACGGCAGCCGCCGCACCACCCGCTACGACATCGACATGACCAAGTGCATCTATTGCGGCTTCTGCCAGGAAGCCTGCCCGGTGGACGCGGTCGTCGAAGGTCCGAACTTCGAATTCGCGACCGAAACACGCGAGGAACTGATCTACGACAAGGCCAAGCTCCTCGAAAATGGCGACCGCTGGGAACGCGCGATCGCGGCGAACCTTGCCGCCGATGCGCCGTATCGGTAGGGGCGCGGGCATGGGGCTTTCATTAGATAAAATCCTCCCCGTTACGGGGAGCGGGACCGTCCCTAGGACGGTGGAGGGGGCTCGCCACTTGCGCAGCGCCCAGCCATACGCCCCCTCCACCACGCCGCTTCGCGTCGCGGTCCCGCTCCCCATGAATGGGGAGGATTTGATATGATCCAGCTTCTCGCCTTTTACCTGTTCGCGATCGTGCTGATCGCCAGCGCCGGGCTGACGATCTTCGCGCGCAATCCGGTGCATAGCGTGCTGTGGCTGATCCTCGCCTTCTTCAACGCGGCGGGGCTGATGCTGCTGGTCGGCGCCGAGTTCATCGCGATGCTGCTGGTGATCGTCTATGTCGGCGCGGTCGCGGTGCTGTTCCTGTTCGTCGTGATGATGCTCGACATCGATTTCGCCGAGCTGCGGGGCGGTTTCGCGAAATATGCGCCGTTCGGCATCCTGCTGATTGCGGTGCTTGCGGCGGAGATGATCTTCGCGGTCGGTGCCTGGTCGGCGGGTGGAGTCGCCGCCACCCAGCGCATCGCGCCGACGCCGGACGAGATTCCGAATATCGAAGCGATCGGCATGCTGATCTACACCCGCTATCTCTACATCTTCGAGGCGGCGGGTCTCGTACTGCTGGTGGCGCTGATCGGCGCGGTCGTGCTCACCCATCGCGCCCCGCGCGGCGTGCGGGGGCAGAACGTCTCTAGCCAGGTAAAGCGCCGGCCCGAGGATGCGGTGCGCAACATCAACCCGCCGGTCGGGCAGGGGGTGGAGCTATGATCGGCATCCAGCATTATCTGGTCGTCTCCGCAATCCTGTTCGTGATCGGCGTGTTCGGCATCTTCCTCAACCGGAAGAACGTCATCATCATCCTGATGGCGATCGAGCTGATCCTGCTCTCGGTGAACCTCAACTTCGTCGCTTTCAGCGCCTTCCTCCACGATCTGGTGGGGCAGGTGTTCGCGATGTTCGTATTGACGGTCGCGGCGGGCGAAGCGGCGATCGGGCTGGCGATCCTCGTAATCTATTTCCGTGGCCGCGGCTCGATCGCGGTCGACGACATCAACCGGATGAAGGGGTAACTGTCCGGTGGCGATAAAGCTCATCGTTTTCCTGCCGCTGCTCGCGGCGATCATCGCCGGGTTCGGCAATCGCATGATCGGCAACGTCGCCGCCAAGGCGGTGACAACCGGCGCGCTGTTTCTGTCCTGTGCGCTTAGCTGGCCGATCTTTCTCGGTTTCCTCGGCGGCACGATGGAGCCGGGCGTCGTGCCCGTGCTGGACTTCATCCATTCGGGCGACCTCCATGTCGACTGGGCGCTGCGGATCGATACGCTGACGGCGGTGATGCTGGTGGTGGTGACGAGTGTCTCCTCGCTCGTCCATCTCTACAGCTGGGGCTATATGGCGGAAGATCCGTCGCAGCCGCGCTTCTTCGCCTATCTCTCGCTGTTCACTTTCGCGATGCTGATGTTGGTGACGGCGGACAGCCTCGTCCAGATGTTCTTCGGCTGGGAAGGGGTGGGCCTCGCCTCCTATCTCCTGATCGGTTTCTGGTATCACAAGCCAAGCGCCAACGCCGCCGCGATCAAGGCGTTCGTCGTCAACCGCGTGGGCGATTTCGGTTTCTCGCTCGGCATCTTCGGGACATTCTTGGTGTTCGGCACTGTCTCGATCCCGGCGATCCTCGAGGCCGCGCCCGGCATGGCCGGATCGACCATCGGCTTCCTTGGCGGCCGGTTCGATACGATGACGGTGCTGTGCCTGTTGCTGTTCATCGGCGCGATGGGCAAATCGGCGCAGCTCGGCCTGCACACCTGGTTGCCCGACGCGATGGAAGGCCCGACGCCGGTCTCCGCGCTGATCCACGCCGCAACGATGGTGACGGCGGGCGTGTTCATGGTCTGCCGCCTCTCGCCGATGTTCGAAACGAGCATCACCGCGATGCACGTCGTCACCTATGTGGGCGCCGCAACCGCCTTGTTCGCCGCGACGGTCGGCACGACCCAGACCGACATCAAGCGCGTGATCGCCTATTCGACCTGTTCGCAGCTCGGCTACATGTTCTTCGCGGCCGGCGTCGGTGCGTACGGGGCTGCGATGTTCCACCTGTTCACGCACGCCTTCTTCAAGGCGCTGCTGTTCCTCGGCGCGGGCTCGGTGATCCACGCGATGCACCATGAGCAGGACATGCGCTATTATGGCGGCTTGCGGAAACATATCCCGATCACTTTCTGGGTAATGACGATCGGCACGCTGGCGATCACCGGCGTCGGCATCTACTGGCTGCATGCCGGGTTCGCGGGTTTCCATTCCAAGGATGCGATCCTCGAGGCAGCGTTCGCCAACGGCAGCAATTCGGCACAGGTCGCCTTCGCGGTCGGCGTGTTCGCGGCGTTCCTCACCAGCTTCTACAGTTGGCGTCTGGTGTTCCTCACATTCTTCGGCACGCCGCGCTGGGCGGGCAGCGAGCATATCCAGCATGCGGCGCACGGCGATCACGGTCACCACGACGATGCGTCGGACGACGGTTCACACGACGCGCATCAAGATCACGAACATCATCATGGCCCGGTCACCGGCACGCTCGGCTATCATCCGCACGAAAGCCCGCTGACGATGCTGATCCCGCTGCTGCTACTGTCAATCGGCGCGATCTTCGCGGGCTATGTCTTCACCAATGCCTTTATTGGCGTCGAAGACGGGGCAGGCTTCTGGAAGGGGAGCATCGCGTTCAACGCGCATCTGATGCACGCGATGCATGAGGTGCCGTTGTGGGTGAAGCTGTCGGCCACCTTCGCGATGATCTCCGGCTTGGCACTAGCCTGGTGGGCCTACATCAAGAACACCAGCATCCCGGCGCGCTTCACCGCGACTTTCCACGGGCTGTACCTGTTCCTGCTCAACAAATGGTATTTCGACGAGCTCTACAACCTCGTGTTCATCCGCCTGTCGCTGGCGATCGGCCGCTTCTTCTGGAAGCGCGGCGATGAAGGCACCATCGATCGCTTCGGCCCGAACGGCGTCGCGGCGCTTGTCGCGGAGACGGGTGCGGTCGCCCGCAAGATTCAGTCGGGATATCTCTATACCTATGCGTTGGTGATGCTGCTTGGCCTTGCCGCCGCGGCAAGCTGGGTAATGGTGCGATAACAATGAACCAGCTCGGCTTTCCTATTCTCACCTTGCTCGTCGCGGTGCCGCTGCTCGCGGGCATCGCATGCCTGTTCGTGCGCGCGGAAGCGGCACGCTGGATCGCACTGCTTGCAACGCTCGTCGCGTTCGCGCTCGGTGTCGTGCTCTGGCTGAACTACGACATCGGCGGCGCCCAATGGCAGTTCGTCGAGAGCGTGCCGCTGTTCGGCCGCTTCGCCTGGGCGCTCGGGATCGACGGCATCGCGCTGCTGCTCATCATTCTCTCGGTTTTCCTGATGCCGATCTGCATCCTGGCAAGCTGGGAGGCCATCCAGAAGCGCGTGCCGGAATATATGGCGGCATTCCTGCTGATGGAATCGCTGATGATCGGCGTGTTCGCGGCGCAGGATCTTTTCCTGTTCTATCTGTTCTTCGAGGCTGGGCTGATCCCGATGTACCTGATCATCGGCATCTGGGGCGGCGCCAACCGGATCTATGCGAGCTACAAATTCTTCCTCTACACGCTGCTCGGCTCCGTGCTGATGCTGATCGCGATGCTGTGGATGGCGCGCGAGGCGGGCACCACCGATATCCCGACGCTGATGGCCTATGACTTCCCGCCGGAAGCGCAGACCTGGCTGTTCCTCGCCTTCTTCGCGAGCTTCGCGGTCAAGATGCCGATGTGGCCGGTCCACACCTGGCTGCCCGACGCGCATGTGCAGGCGCCGACCGCCGGCTCGGTGATCTTGGCGGGCGTGCTGCTCAAGATGGGCGGCTACGGCTTCATCCGCTTCTCGCTGCCGATGTTCCCGGAAGCCTCCGCCCAGCTCGTCTGGCTCGTCTTCGGCCTGTCGATGGTCGCGGTGGTCTATACCAGCCTCGTCGCGCTGGTGCAGAGCGACATGAAGAAGCTGATCGCCTATTCGTCGGTCGCGCACATGGCGTTCGTCACGATCGGCCTGTTCGCGTTCAACCGGCAGGGGATCGAGGGCGCGATGCTGGTGATGCTGGCCCACGGCCTAGTCTCGGGCGCTCTCTTCCTGTGCGTCGGCGTGGTCTATGATCGCATGCACACCCGCGAGATCGATCGCTATGGCGGGCTTTCGAATAACATGCCGAAGTACGCGCTGCTGTTCATGTTCTTCACGATGGCTTCGGTCGGCCTGCCTGGCACCGCAAATTTCGTCGGCGAGTTCCTCGCGCTCGTCGGCGCTTATGAGGCGAACAGCTGGGTCGCCGCCGTTGCGACGACGGGCATCATCCTTGGCGCGGCATACATGCTTTATCTCTACGCCCGCATCGCTTTCGGTGCGGCACGCACGCCCGAAGCATCGAAAATGATCGACCTATCTCCCCGCGAACTGGCCTGCCTCGTCCCGATCGCGCTCGCCACTTTGTGGATGGGCGTCTATCCCGAAAGCTTCATTGCACCGATGCGTCAGGATGTCGGCGCCCTGCTGGCCCGGATCGAGCGGGCACGCCCCGAAGGTGATGCGCAACTCGCGCTGGGCAAAGTGCCTCCGGCCCCAGCCGCGCACGCGCATGGGGGGGCGCACTGATGCATGAATCGCTTCTCTTCAGCCTGCCGGAAGTCATTCTTTCGGTTTCGGCGCTGCTGCTTCTCCTCGCCGGCGCGTGGGGTGGGGATAGCCGCACCGGCCTGATCAGCGTCGCCTCGGTCGCGGCGCTCTTCGCGGCAGCGTTCGCCGCCGCCAATCCGGCCCTGCATGGCAGCGCCTTCCACGGTCTCTACGTTGCGGACGCCTTCTCGGCTTTCGCCAAGGTGCTGATCTATCTCGCTGCAGGTATCTCGATCCTGATCGCCCCGCGTTTCTTCGCACGCGAAGCCGCGCTCAGGGCCGAATATCCGGTCCTGATCCTGCTCTCGTCGATCGGCATGGGCATGATGGTCTCTGCCGAAGATTTGCTGACGCTTTACGTTGGCCTCGAACTGCAGAGCCTTGCTGCCTATGTGCTGGCAAGCTTCATGCGGCGCGACCAGCGCTCGGCCGAAGCGGGCCTCAAATATTTCGTGCTGGGCGCGCTGGCGAGCGGCATCCTGCTGTACGGCATTTCGCTGCTCTACGGGTTCACCGGCACCACGCTGTTCAAGGATATCGCAAAGGCGTCCACTGACGGCCTGTCGATGGGCGAGCTGTTCGGGCTGGTGTTCGTGCTGGCCGGCCTCGCCTTCAAGATCTCGGCGGTGCCGTTCCACATGTGGACGCCTGATGTCTATGAGGGCGCGCCTACGCCGGTGACGGCCTTCTTCGCCTCTGCCCCCAAGGTTGCCGCGATGGGTTTGCTGATCCGCGTGTCGGTCGAGGCGCTTGGGCCTGCAAGCGCGAGCTGGCAGCAGATCGTGATCTTCTCGGCGCTCGCCTCGACTATTCTCGGCGGCGTGGCGGCGATTGGCCAGACCAACATCAAACGGCTGCTTGCCTACAGCTCGATCAACAATGTCGGCTTCGCGCTGTTCGGCCTCGCCGCCGCCAGCCCCGAGGGTGTGTCGGCGACGATGACTTACATGGCGGTCTACATCGTGATGACGCTGGGCAGCTTCCTGTGCGTTCTCCAGATGCGCGACGCCGGCGGCGAGTCAGTCGAGACGATCGCCAGCCTCTCCGGCCTGTCACGTACGCGGCCCGCACTGGCGGCGGCGTTCGCCGTCTTCATGTTCTCGCTTGCGGGCATTCCGCCGCTGTTCGGTTTCTGGCCGAAGTTCCTAGTATTCGATGCGCTGGTCGGCGTCGGGCTGTGGCCGCTGGCGATGGTCGGCATCGCGACTTCGGTCATCGGCGCATACTATTATCTCAAGATCGTCAAGACGATGTATTTCGACGAGCCCGCGCCAAGGTTCGCGCCGGCCGAAAGCCAGCTGGAGCGCGGGCTGATTGCGGTATCGGCGCTTGCCGTATCCCCGCTGGGCTATCTCGCGATCCCATTTCTCGCGGCGACCAGCGCGGCCGCGGCAAAGGCCCTGTTCTGACGATCAGCATCCGGACGGTCGGGCAGACCGGTTCGACCAACGACGACATGCTCGCAATGGGGCGTGACGGCGCGCCCGAAGGCTCGTGGCTCCGCGCGGAAAGCCAGACTGTCGGAAAAGGCCGCAGCGGGCGCCAGTGGATTTCACCACCGGGTAATCTGTACGCGACGACGCTCGTCCGCCTCCACCCGTCCGATCCGCCTGCGCCCAGCCTGGCGCTGGTCGCCGCCGTCGCTTTACACGAAACTGCGTCAGCCTATGCGCAGGGCAGGGCATTGACGATCAAATGGCCGAACGATTTGTTGCACGATGGTGCGAAGCTCGCTGGTATCCTTCTCGAACGGGAGGGCGACAATGTGGCCGTCGGCATCGGGGTCAACCTCGCCCATCATCCCAATCTGCAGGATCGTCCCACGACCAGCGTCGCCGGTGCTACCGATGCCGCGCCTGATCCGGCCGGCTTTCTGACCGATCTTGCGCAATCATTCGCACGATGGGTGGGCATTTGGCGCGGGGCTGGTCTTTCCACGATCCGTGCCGAATGGCTCAGCCGGGCTCATCCGATCGGAACGGCCTTGTCAGCCGCTCTGCCTCGGGAACAGTTTGACGGCCTGTTCGACGGTCTTGATGAAACCGGCGCGCTCCGCCTCCGCTTGGCGGATGGCAGCGTCCGTGTCATTCAGGCTGGCGACGTTTTTCTGCTATAAGGCTTTCTATGCTGCTCGCGATTGACGCCGGAAACACCAACATCGTCTTCGCCATCGTCAAGGATGGCGAAATCATGACGCGTTGGCGCATCGCCACCGATCCGCGCCGCACCGCCGACGAATATGCCGTATGGCTGCGGCAGCTGCTCGAACTCGAAGGCTACCGGCTGGATGAGGTGACCGACGTCATAATCTCCACCGTGGTCCCGCGCGCACTCCACAACCTGGAAGTGCTGGCGAGCAAATATTTCGGCACACAGGCGCTGGTTGCCGGGCGTGGCACGGTCGAATGGGGCATCACGCTCGATGTCGAGGAGCCGGGCTCGGTCGGTGCGGATCGCGCGCTCAACGCCATCGCTGCCCACGCGATCCATGATGCCGATCTCATCGTCATCGATTTCGGCACGGCGACCACCTTCGACGTCGTTGATTATAGCGGCGCATACAAGGGCGGCATTATCGCGCCCGGGATCAATCTTTCGCTCGACGCGCTGGTCAGCGCCGCCGCGATGCTTCCGCGCATTGCGATCGAGGCGCCGCAGAGCCGGAGCGTGATCGGACGGACGACCGAGGACCAGATGCTGATCGGCGTCTTCTGGGGCTATGTCGCGATGATCGAGGGACTCGTGCAGCGCATGAAGGCGGAAATCGGCCGACCCGTGAAGGTCATAGCGACCGGAGGCCTTGCCGTGCTATTCCACGATCATACATCGTTATTCGACGCCGTTGACGGCGATCTCACCATCCAGGGCCTGTGGCTTCTCTACGCCCGAACGAAAGTCTAGAATGAAACCCGGTAACGAATTGGTTTTCCTCGCCCTTGGTGGGTCGGGGGAAATCGGCATGAACGTAAATCTTTATGGCACCCAGGGAAAATGGGTGATGGTCGATCTCGGTCTGACCTTCGGCGGGACGGAATATCCCGGTATCGATCTCATATTGCCCGATCTCAGCTTCATTGAGGAGCGTCGCAAGGATCTGCTCGGCATCGTGCTCACCCACGGTCATGAGGATCATATCGGCGCGATCCCGTATCTCGCCGCCGATCTCGGGGTTCCGCTTTACGCAACGCCGTTCACGGCTGCCCTGATCCGCGCCAAGATTGAGGATGAGGGAATCGCCAAGAGCCTCAAGCTCCATGTGATCGAAAATGAAGGCAGCTTCGCGCTGGGACCGTTCGGCTTTCGATATGTGCCGCTCGCCCATTCGATTCCCGAGGGCAACGCACTGCTGATCGAAACGCCTTATGGCCGCATCTTCCATACCGGCGACTGGAAGCTCGACGATGAGCCGCTGCTTGGTGTCCCGAGCACGCCCGCCGAACTGACCGCGATCGGCGACGCCGGCGTGCTGGCACTCGTGTGCGATTCCACCAATGTGTTCAACAATGAGTATTCGGGATCGGAAGGCGATGTCCGCAACGGCCTCGATCAGGTGATCAAGGCGGCGGAGGGCCGGGTAGTCGTCACCACCTTTGCCTCGAACGCCGCGCGGTTGCAGACGCTGGGCCGCGTCGCGCGGGATTGCGGCCGGACGCTGTGCGTGGCGGGCCGCTCAATCGATCGAATTCTCAAGGCGGCCAAGAGCGTCGGTTATCTGACCGACTTTCCGGAAACGGTCGATTTCGATACGGCGATGCGCCTGCCACGCAATCAGGTTATGATCCTGGCGACGGGCGGGCAGGGCGAAAGTCGTGCCGCGCTCTCCCGCATCGCCTTTGAAACGCATCAGATCAAGCTGACGGACGGCGACATGGTGCTGTTCTCATCGCGCCAGATTCCCGGCAACGAAGTCGCGATCGGCCGTATTCAGAATGCGCTGGCCGCCAAGAACATTCTCATGGTCACGGATCGCCAGGCCGACATTCACGTCTCCGGGCATCCCGGTCGGCCTGAACTGGCGGAGATGTATCGCTGGATTCGTCCGCAGATCCTGCTCCCTGTCCATGGCGAGATGCGGCACATGGCGGAGCAGGCCCGGTTCGGTCTCAGCCAGCAGATTCCGCAGGCGATCGTCCAGGGTAATGGCACCGTCCTCCGTTTGGCGCCCGATGGCCCGGCCGTGATCGGTCATGAACAGACCGGACGGCTGGTGCTCGACGGCGACGTAATTCTGCCAGCCGATGGCGCGACCATGACCGAACGACGGAGGATCGCCGCGCATGGCTACATCGCCGTCACCCTTGCGGCGGATCCGAAGGGCAAGCTTAAGGGAACGCCGGCGCTTCAGCTTCAGGGAATTCCGGTCGAAGAAGACAAGGACGACTTCATCGAAGATGCGTCGCAGGCGGCGGCGGAGGCTTTCGCATCGTCAAATGATACGGATAAGCGGAATGAAGCGGTGCGGCTCGCGGTAAGGCGCGCGGCGGTGCGCTGGACGGGCAAGAAACCGATCGTTCAGGTCGCCACGATCGAGGTTTGAGCCATGCAGCTGACGTCGATAATTGCCATCTATTTCCTCTTCTGGTTCCTATGCCTGTTCCTCGTGCTGCCGTTCAGGCTTAAGTCGAGCGACCAGCCGGATACTCATATACCCGGTCAGGCGTTCGGCGCGCCGCCGCGGTTCAGCTTTTCGCGGACGGCGAAGTGGACCAGTCTCATCGCGGCGGTCATGTTCGGGCTTTACTACCTCAATTACGTCAATGGCTGGCTCATGCCGGACGATCTCGATCTGTTCACGCCCGCCGCGGAGCGCGCGTCACGCTAGCTTGAAGCCTTCCTTGTTCATCGCGGTGGTGAGGTGGCTGTTCTCCTCCGTGCTGAGCCGCTGCTTGAGCGTCGGGAAGATCTCGTCTTCTTCCTCGCGGATATGTTTTGCAAGCGCGGTACGGAATTCGCGTGCCTTCGCACCCCACGCCGTACTGTTCTTGGGAAGCTCGGTCAGTTCGAACA
The DNA here is from genome assembly GCA_964383565.1 of uncultured Sphingomonadaceae bacterium. Classification (GTDB taxonomy): domain Bacteria; phylum Pseudomonadota; class Alphaproteobacteria; order Sphingomonadales; family Sphingomonadaceae; genus CANJQJ01. The sequence continues at coordinate 15,421 of CAYLIK010000028.1, read as the reverse complement.
GATACTGTTTCACATAGCCATGGTCATGGTTGAGATGATCGGCCTCCTCCCGCTCGTCATGGTCGCGCAGCGCCGGGTAGATTACATTTTCTTCTTGAAAGGCATGTTTCGCCAACGCGTGCTTCAGCTGCATCAGCAGCATGGCGCGCTTGGTGGTCTGGGTGTCTGTAGTCGCTTCCATCTTTCCGAGGATGCCAAGGGCGAGCTTATGCTCGGTCTTGAGCGCCTCGAACCAGTCGCCCGACAAGGCCGAGGCCGCCTGCACGACCGCCTTGCGGCCGACTGCCGCAGCCAGCCCCGCGAAGACGCCGGCGGCGGCGATGCCGATCATCGCGCCCTGACTGATGCCGGTCGATTTCGTTGAAGATCTGGCCCGCGTAGAAGTGCGCTTGCGGGTCGGGGCAGGGGAAGCGGTGGTGGCCATGATGAGAACTCCTCTCTCGTCGTCGGCCAGAAAACCGCTGGACGGCTACGCAGGTTCCCCGGTTTCGCCGAGCGCCGTCCGCAATTCGGCAATCCAGGCATCTGCGACCGAATCCGACGGCGCCCGCCAGTCGCCGCGCGGGCTGAGGCTACCGCCGGGGGAGACTTTCGGGCCGTTGGGGATCGCAGAGCGTTTGAACTGGCTGGTCTGGAAGAAGCGACGAAGGAACACCTCCATCCACTTCACGATCGTTGCGAGATCATAGCTCGTCTTGCGATCCTCTGGAAAACCGGCGGGCCAGCCGTTAAGCGCCGGATCATGCCAGGCGTGCCAGGCAAGCCAGGCAATTTTCGACGGCGGCAGCGCGCGGCGCAGGATATGGAACAGGAAGAAATCGTGCAGCGCATAGGGGCCGACCTGCCCCTCGGTGCTCTGCACGGCGCCGGTCGCGTCCGCCGGCACCAGTTCGGGACTGATTTCCCGGCCTACGATCTCGGTAAGGATCTTGCCAGTGGCCTCGTCGAATTGGTCCGTGTCAACGGTCCAGCGGATCAGATACTGGATCAGCGTCTTGGGCACGCCGCTGTTGACGGCATAATGGCTCATATGATCACCGACGCCGTAGGTGCACCAGCCCAGCGCAAGTTCGCTGAGATCGCCCGTGCCGATGACGAAGCCATGATGCTGGTTGGCGAGGCGGAACAGATAGTCGGTGCGCAGCCCCGCCTGCACATTTTCGAAGGTGATGTCGTAGACCGGTTCGCCCTTGGCGAACGGGTGGCCCATGTCTGCGAGCATCTGGTTGGCGGCAGGGCGGATATCGATTTCGGAGGCCTGGATGCCGAGCGCGTTCATAAGCGCCCAGGCGTCGGCCTTGGTGCCCTCACTCGTCGCGAAGCCGGGCATGGTGTAGCCTAGGATGGTCGAGCGGGGCAGGCCGAGCAAATCGCAGGTCTTGGCGGCGACAATCAGGGCGTGGGTGGAATCGAGCCCGCCGGAGATGCCGATGACGAGATGCTTGCCCGCAGTCGCCTCGAAGCGGCGGGCAAGGCCGTCGACCTGGATGTTGAACGCCTCATAGCAATCCTGCGCCAGCCGTTCTGGCCGGGCGGGCACATAGGGAAAGCGCAGCTGCTTCCGAAGCAGGCCGACGTCCGCCATCTGAACGGGATGCTCGAAAACGATCCGGCGGAAGCGGCTCTCGGGATGGCCAGTAGCAGCAGCGGCATCGTTGAAGGTCCCGACCCGCATCCTTTCCAGCCGGAGCCGCTGGACGTCGATATCGGCAATCACATGTTGCGGCTCACGGGCGAAGCGGGTGGAGGCGGCGATCTCCTCGCCCATTTCGTTGATAACGCTTTGGCCGTCCCAGGCCATGTCGGTCGTGCTCTCGCCAGCGCCGGCGGCGGAATAGATATAAGCGGCGGCGCAACGCATCGCCTGTGCGGCGCACAGCGTCGAGCGGTCGTCAGCCTTGCCGATGATGATGTTCGAGGCCGAGAGATTGCAGAGAATGAGCGCCCCCGCCATCGCGCCTTCGCTGGAGGGCGGGGTGGGCGCCCAGAAATCCTCGCAGATTTCGACGTGGAAGACGAAATCCTCGATCGTGTCGGCGGCGAAGATCAGGTCGGTGCCAAAAGGAACGATTTGGCTGCACAGGCGCATATCGAGGCCAGAAAGCCCGACACCCGAGGCGAACCAGCGCTTCTCATAATATTCGCGGTAGTTGGGCAGGAAGCTTTTGGGCACGACACCAAGGATACGACCGCGCGCGATCACCACCGCACAGTTGTAAAGCCTGCCGTTCCGCCGGATCGGCGCGCCGACTAGCATTGCCGGGCGCAGGTCGCGGCTCGCTTCGACAATCGCGGCAACACCCATTTCCACCGCATCGAGCAGGGCTTCTTGGGTCAGCAGGTCGTCAATCGCATAGGCTGAGACGCACAGCTCCGGGAGGACGAGTAGGTCGGCCGCCTCCGCATCGGCGGCGCGCGCACGCTCGATCACCGCTTCGGCATTCGCGGCAGGATCGGCGACCCGGACGCGTGGCGTCGCTGCGGCCACCCGGACGAAGCCGTGCCGGTGGATCGAGGTGAAAGGCGGCGTTTCGGTCACTCGGTCAATATCCTTCGGCCGCTCTCATAGCCCGGAACGATTGACGATTTAACATCTTTTCATTTGCCGTTCCTGCCGAAGAAAATTGATGCCGCTCGGCCAATCATCGATCGTGATCCTCTTCACACATCGGCTTTTCACCGACAGGTTGCTGGTCGATCTCTATCCGCCGCTGCTGGCGGTCGTCGCGATCGTCTTGCCCTATCTCCTTTACCGGATGCTCAAGGCATCGGAATGGCCGGTCATCCGCCTGCTGTTCCTTGGAGAGCCGCTGCCGGCGAAGGTACAGCGGAGGGTCAGCGACTGCCGACCATGACCAGCTCACCGCCGAGACGTTCGATCTCCGCATGGTCATGGGTGACATAGAGGATCGGCACGTCGAGCTCGTCGCGGATGCGTTCGATCACGGTCAGGATTTCGTCCCGGCGCGGCGCATCAAGAGAGGAGAGCGGCTCGTCCATCAACAGCAGGCGCGGGCCCGCAAGCAGCGCGCGGCCGATCACGACGCGCTGCGCCTCGCCGCCGGACAGTGTGCGGGGCCAGCGATCGAGCAGGTGCGCGATACCAAGGAAGGCGCAGGTCTCGTCCAGCCCGATCCAGCGCCGCTCGGGGCTGGTCAGCTGATGCCCATAGAGCAGGTTCGCGCGCACGCGCTTGTGCGGGAAGAGGCGGGCATCCTGAAAGATATAGCCGACATGGCGCCGCTCGGGCGGCAGATCGATGCCAGATTCCGAATCAAACAGCGTTTCGCCTCCCACGGCGATGCGACCGCGATCGGGCCGGATCAGGCCGGCGACCATGTTGAGAATGCTTGTCTTGCCCGCTCCCGATGGCCCGAACAACGCGACCAATTTGCGCGTCGAGCTGTGATTGAACTCGATGACATGCTCGCCCAGCCGCTTCGCGACGCTGATCTCAAAGGACATGCTGGGCCCCGCCGCGCCTTCGCACGATCAGCTCGGACGCGATCAGCGCCGCGAAGGACAGGAGCACGGATATCGTCGCAAGCCGCGCCACCATTGCCTCCCCGCCGGGCACCTGCAACGCCGCGTAGATGGCCAGCGGCAGTGTGCGGGTTTCGCCGGGAATGTTCGATACGAAGCTGATCGTCGCGCCGAATTCGCCGATCGACCGCGCGAAGCCAAGCACGGCCCCGGCCGCGATGCCGGGCAGTGACAGGGGCAGGGCGATCGTGCGGAAGCTGTGCCAGGGCGTCGCGCCGAGGGTGCGGGCGGCTTGCTCCAGCCGACGGTCGACCGCCTCGATCGACAGGCGGATCGCGCGCACCATCAGGGGCAGCGCCATGACGGCGGCGGCGAGGGCGGCGCCGGTCCAGCGGAACATCAGCGTCATGCCGAACCAGCTTTCGAGCAACCGGCCGACCGGCCCCATCCGCCCGAAAGCGATCAGCAACAACCAGCCCGTCACCACCGGCGGGATCACCAGTGGCAGGTGAACCAGCGCATCAAGCAGCAGCTTGCCAGGGAATTGCTTGCGCGCCAGCAACCAGGCGAGCCCGAACGCGACCGGCAGTGTGCAGGCCACCGCGACAAGGCTGACCCTGAGCGACAGCAGGATGATGCCCCATTCTTCAGGCGTCAGCATGGTTGTATGTGGTCCGACATAACGCGGTTATCCGTTCCACCGCCTGCGTCTCAGCGCAAGCCTCTTCGTCATGATTAGCTGTTCGGTTTCAGAAGCGTGCGGGCGATCGCCTCCTGCCAGCCGGCGCGCAGTCTGCGTCGTTCGTCCTCTGTCATCGCCGACTGAAAATGATCGGCGTCGGGATTGTCCGGCGAAACGATCGTGCGATCCCAGAGCCCCACCGCCATGCCGGCCAGCACAGCCGCGCCGCGCGCCGTCACCTCCAGCGTCGGCGGGCGAACGATGGGCAGATCCAGCATGTCGGCGAGGAAGCGGCAAAGCCAGCCGTTCGCCACCATCCCACCATCGACGCAAAGATTGGCCGGGCGCCTGCCCATCGCGTCGATCAGATCGGCGGTCTGGTAAGCGACCGCTTCCAGCGCCGCGCGGGCGAGGTGGGCGCGGCCGCTGTCGAGCGTCAGCCCGGTGATAAGGCCGCTCGCCTCGGACCGCCAGTGCGGCGCGCCCAGGCCCACGAAAGCGGGGACGAAATAGACGCCGCCATTGTCTGGCAGCGAAGCGGCAAACCCTTCCGTTTCTTTTGCCTCGCGGAGGATTGCCAGTTGGTCTCTCAACCATTTGACTGCCGCGCCGGCGACAAAGATCGATCCTTCGATCGCATAGGCAGGCTTGCCGTCAAGGCGATAGGCAGTGGTTGTGACGAGGCCATCGATCGGGGCGGGGGCCTGATCGCCGGTATTGAGTAGCAGGAAGCAGCCGGTGCCGTAGGTCGCCTTTGCCGATCCGGGGGTGAAGCAGCCATGACCGACGAGCGCCGCCTGCTGATCGCCTGCCACGCCAGCGATCGGAATCGCGGCGCCGAACAGGCCCGGGTCGGTTTCCCCATAGATCTCGCTGCTGTCGCCGACGCGGGGGAGAAGGCAGGCCGGGATGTCGAGCAGCGCGAGCAGATTCTCGTCCCAGCATTGGCGATGGATGTCGAACAGGAGCGTGCGGCTGGCGTTGGTGGCGTCGGTGGCGTGGACCTTGCCGCCGGTCAACCGCCACAGGAGGAAGCTGTCGACCGTGCCGAATGCGAGTTCCCCCGCCTCTGCGCGCGCGCGGGCATTCGGGACATTGTCGAGCAGCCAAGCGAGTTTGGTGCCAGAGAAATAGGGATCCAGCAGCAGGCCGCTACGCTGGCGGATCAGCGGCTCATGTCCGGCGGCCTTGAGCGCGGCGCAGGCATCGGCGGTGCGCCGGTCCTGCCAGACGATCGCCCGGTGGAGCGGAGCGCCCGTGACGCGATCCCAGAGCAGGGTGGTCTCGCGCTGGTTGGTGATGCCGATTGCGGCGATGCCGGTGGCGGCAAGGCCGGACTTTTCCAGCAACGCGCGGACCATAGCGACGGTGTCGCGCCAGATGTCCTCCGGATCCTGTTCGACCCAGCCGGGATGAGGGTGATATTGTGGATATTCGACCTGGGTGACAGCGATCGGCGCGGCCTGTTCGTCGAACAGGAGGGCGCGGGTTGAGGTGGTGCCCTGATCGATCGCGATGATGTGGCGCGGCTCAGCCATGCACCCGCGCCTCGATCGCGGCGACCGCTTCGGGCGGCAAGTGCAGGCCGAGCTTGGAGCGCCGCCAGAGGATATCCTCGGCGCTCGTCGCCCATTCCTCGCGTACCAGATAGTCGATCTCGGCGTCGGTGAGGCCATAGCCGTGATTGGTGCCGAGCTCTGCCATGCTTCGCGCATCGCCAAGAATTATCGACATCCGTCGACCATAGGCGCGCACCATCCGGTCAGCGACGTCAGCAGCGAGGAAGGGCCAGCGTGCGCGATGATCGTCGCGGAGAAGCTCGATATCCTTGAAATCGGCGCCGGGCAGAGGCGTTCTGGCGGTCCATGCCGGGTCTGATTTCGGCAGATACGGCCTGAGCCGGACCAGCACATGTTCGGCGAGGCGGCGGTAGGTGGTGAGCTTGCCGCCGAAGATCGACACACAGGCAAGATCGTCGCGATGATCGAGCGCGAGGTGGAAATCGCGGGTGACGCGCGCGGCCTTGGACGAACCGTCATCATAGAGCGCGCGAATGCCTGCGTAGCTGTGGATGACATCGACCGGAAAGATCGGCTGCGCGAGCCAGGCGCTCGCCGTCTGGCAGAGAGAGAGTATTTCGCTGTCGCTGATCCGGGGCGCGGACGCATCGCCGGTCCATTCGACATCGGTGGTCCCGATCAGGGTGAAATCGCGCTCATAGGGGATGGCGAAGAGCACGCGGCCGTCGGCGTTCTGGAAGATATAGGCATGATCCCGTGTGTGGATACGGGGAACGATGATGTGGCTGCCCTTGACCAGCCGGGGCGGGCGGACCTGCGTCAGGTCGCTAGTCGTGCGCAACACGCCATCGACCCACGGCCCAGCAGCGTTGACGATGGCGCGGGCGAGGAGGGTGGTCTTTTCACCGTCTGGCCCTGCGATCGTCGCCTGCCACGCGGAGCCGGCACGCTCGGCGGTGCAGAAACGGGTGCGGGTACGGATGTCAGCCCCGCGTTCCCGCGCATCGATCGCATTGAGCACGACCAACCGGGCATCGTCGACCCAGCCATCCGAATAGAGAAAACCCCGTTTGAGATTCGGTTTTAGCGCAGCGCCATAGGATTCGGCGTCGAGCGTCACGGCGCGTGACCGGGGCAATGCACTTCGTCCGCCGAGATGATCGTAGAGGAACAGCCCCAACCGGATCATCCAGCCAGGCCGCGTATGGGGGGCGAGCGGCAGGACGAAGCCTATCGGCCTTGCAATATGGCGGGCAATACGCAGCACGATCTCGCGTTCCGACAGTGCTTCGCGGACCAGCCGGAAATCGAGATTTTCGAGATAGCGCAGGCCGCCATGAACCAGCTTGGTGCTGGCAGAGGAGGTATGCGAAGCGAGATCATCCTGCTCCACCACCAGCACCGAAAGCCCGCGTCCGGCAGCATCGCGCGCGATGCCGACGCCGTTGATCCCGCCTCCAACTATCAACAGGTCATAACTCGGACGCAGCGCCATAAATCCCTTATAATCAGGAAATGCGAACAGGCGACAGTGCAGCTTCCTGTTCCATTCTGCGTTATCAAACGGCGGCACGCTTATTGAAATATTCTTGCAATAGGACAGTGTCACTGCCATAGTAATTTTATTGCGTGGATGCGCGTGGCATAAGAGCGGATTGAGGATGACCGAGCAGCAGACTGGACGCGGACGGAACCTGCCGCCACTAGCCCTCCATGTTCCCGAGCCGCCTTTCCGGCCCGGCGACGAGGTTGATTATGCGAGCTTTGTCGTGCCGATCGCGGGCGCACAATCGCGTCCTGATGTCAGTGTGCAGGCAGGCGAGATTCGCGGCCATGCCTATGAAATGGTCCGTGTTCTGGATGATTCGGGACAGGCGATCGGGCCTTGGAATCCGGATCTGGATGCCGATCGGCTGCGTGCCATGCTGCGCCAGATGGTGCTGCTGCGGTCCTTCGATGACCGCTTCTTTCGTGCACAACGGCAAGGCAAGACCAGCTTCTACATGAAATCGACCGGCGAGGAGGCAACCTCGATCGGTGCGGCGCATGCGCTTGATGACGAGGATATGCTGTTCCCGAGTTATCGCCAGCAGGGCCTGCTGATCGCGCGTGGCTATCCGCTGATCGAGATGATGAACCAGATCTACAACAACAGCGGCGACAAGCTGAAGGGACGCCAGCTCCCGATCATGTATTCCGCGCCGGAAAAGGGATTCTTCTCGATCTCGGGCAATCTGACGACTCAATATCCGCAGGCGGTCGGCTGGGCGATGGCGAGCGCGATCAAGGGTGACACCCGCATTGCGGCCGCTTGGTGTGGCGAGGGATCGACGGCGGAGGGCGACTTTCATTCCGCGCTGACGTTCGCGGCGGTCTATCGCGCGCCGGTGGTGCTGAACGTCATCAACAACCAGTGGGCGATTTCCTCCTTTTCGGGCATTGCCGGGGCCGAGGCGACGACCTTCGCGGCGCGCGCTATCGGATATGGAATCGCCGGTTTGCGGGTGGACGGAAACGACATTCTGGCAGTCTATGCTGCAACCGCCTGGGCGGCGGAGCGTGCGCGGGCGGGCTATGGTCCGACTCTGATCGAGCATTTCACCTATCGCGCCGAAGGACATTCGACCTCCGACGATCCCTCCCGCTATCGTGCGGCCGAGGAGCGCGCCAAGTGGCCGCTCGGCGATCCGATCGTGCGGTTGAAGGCGCATCTCGAAGCGCTGGACGAATGGGACGAGGACCGGCAGACCGCGCTCGAAAAGGAATGCGTCGAGCTTGTCCGCGATCAGGCGCGCGAAGCGGAAGCCAAGGGTATTCTCGGCGATGGCCTGCGACATCACAGCTTCGAATCGATGTTCGATGACGTGTTCGAGGAATTGCCACCACATCTGCGAGAACAACGCGACCAGATGATCGCCGAACGCACGGCGTCGGGGCTCAAGCTATGACCAGCATGACAATGATCCAGGCGATCAACAGCGCGCTCGACGTCATGATGGAGCGCGATCCCAACGTGATCGTGATGGGAGAGGACGTCGGCTATTTTGGCGGGGTGTTCAAGGCGACCGCAGAGCTTCAGAATAAATATGGCAAGACCCGCGCGTTCGATACGCCGATCAACGAAGGCGGCATCATCGGGGTCGCGGTCGGGATGGCGGCTTATGGGCTTCGGCCAGTGCCGGAAATTCAGTTCGCCGACTATATCTATCCGGCGTTCGACCAGCTCGTGTCCGAAGCGGCGCGCCTGCGTTATCGCAGCGCAGGCGGATTCACCGCGCCGATTACGGTGCGCTCGCCGATGGGTGGCGGAATCTTCGGCGGCCAGACGCACAGCCAGTCGCCCGAGGGCATATTCACCCATGTGTCGGGATTGAAAACTGTCATTCCATCAACACCTTATGACGCAAAGGGGCTGCTGATCGCGTCGATCGAGGACAATGATCCAGTGGTCTTCCTCGAACCCAAGCGTATCTATAACGGTCCGTTCGATGGCCATTACGACCGGCCCGTCACACCTTGGTCGAAGCACCCCGCGAGCGAAGTGCCGGATGATTATTACTCGGTCCCGCTCGGCAAGGCCGCGGTTGTGCGCGAGGGCGCTGACGTGACGATCGTGACCTATGGCACGATGGTGCATGTCGTCCACGCCTTCGCCGAAGAGAACGGCATAGACGCTGAGATCATCGACCTGCGCACGCTCGTCCCGCTCGATTTTGAGACGATCGCGGCATCTGTCGAGAAGACCGGGCGCTGCATGGTGGTTCATGAGGCAACGCGGACGGGTGGCTTCGGTGCCGAGATCGCCGCCGAGGTGCAGGAACGCTGTTTTTATTCGCTCGAAGCGCCGGTCGCGCGCGTCACCGGCTGGGATACGCCCTATCCGCATGCGCTGGAATGGGCATATTTTCCCGGGCCGGTGCGGCTCGGCCAAGCTTACAAGAAACTGATGGAGGCCTGATCGTGGGGACTTTCGCATTCCGGCTTCCCGATATCGGCGAAGGTGTCGCCGAGGCTGAGATCGTGGCCTGGCACGTCGCGGTGGGCGACATGATCGAGGAAGACCAGCCAATCGCCGACATGATGACCGACAAGGCAACGATCGAGATGACCTCGCCGGTGACGGGGAAGGTGACGGCGCTTGCGGGCGAGGTGGGAGAGGTGATCCCGATCGGGTCAACGCTGGTGACATTCGAGATCGAGGGCGGGGCGCCCGAGGTTGAGCCTGAGCCAGTTGTCGAGAAGCAGGCCGAACCCGAACCCGAAAAGCCCCTCCCTTTCAAGGGAGGGGTTGGGGTGGGTGAGTCCGCCCAGATTCTTTCAACGCCCGGCGACACCCACCCCCCGGCCCCCTCCCTTGAAAGGGAGGGGGAGCAGAAGATTCTCGCATCACCCGCGGTGCGCGCCCGCGCCAAGGATCTCGGCATTGATCTCGCACAGGTGAAGCCAAGCGCCGAAGGCCGCATCCGTCACGCCGATCTCGACGCCTATCTCAGCTACAATGCGGGGCAGGGCTATGGCGCACCCGGCCCGCGCCGGCAGGACGAGGCGATCAAGGTGGTTGGCATGCGTCGCCGCATCGCCGAGAACATGTCTGCCTCCAAGCGCAACATCCCGCACTTCACTTATGTCGAGGAGATCGACGTCACCGATCTCGAGGCAATGCGCATCGCGCTCAACGATAATCGCGGCAATCGGCCGAAGCTGACGATGCTGCCGTTCCTGATCGTCGCAATCGCGAAGACGCTGCCCGATTTCCCAATGATCAACGCCCGTTATGATGATGAGGCAGGCATCGTCACCCGCCATGGCGCGCTGCACCTCGGCATGGCGACGCAGACCGACGCCGGACTCATGGTGCCGGTGATCCGCGACGCGCAGGACAAGAATGTCTGGCAGCTCGCGACCGAGATCACCCGTCTCGCCGAAGCCGCGCGCAGCGGCAAGGCGAAGAGCGAGGAACTGAGCGGTTCGACGCTGACGCTTACGTCGCTCGGGCCGCTCGGCGGCATCGCGACGACGCCCGTCATCAACCGCCCCGAGGTGGCGATCATCGGTCCCAACCGGGTGATCGAACGCCCGGTATTCCGTGGCAAGGAGATCGTGGCGGCGAAACTGATGAACCTGTCGATCAGCTGCGATCATCGCGTGGTCGACGGCTGGGATGCGGCAAGCTTCGTGCAGGCGATCCGGAAGCTGCTGGAGACGCCGGCGCTGCTGTTCGCCTGACAAGCCCAGATTGTCGCGGGCCAAAAAGCTCTGACTGGCGAGCGAAACAATCTGTGCCTAAATCGCCGCCATGTCATTGACCCATCTACAACGGCTTGAGGCCGAGAGCATCCACATCATGCGCGAGGTCGTCTCGGAGTTCGAGAAGCCCGTGATGCTCTATTCGGTCGGCAAGGATAGCGCCGTGATGCTGCATCTCGCGCGCAAGGCATTCTATCCCTCGCCGCCGCCCTTTCCGCTACTTCACGTCGATACGACCTGGAAGTTCAAGGCGATGTACGAGCTACGCGACAAGGCAGCCAAGAACGCGGGCATGGAGCTGCTCGTCTACCAGAATCCCGAAGCCAAGGAACGCGGGATCAACCCGTTCGATCATGGCGGGCTCCACACCGACATGTGGAAGACGGAAGGGCTGAAGCAGGCGCTCGACAAATACGGCTTCGACGCGGCGTTCGGCGGCGCCCGGCGCGACGAGGAAAAGAGCCGCGCCAAGGAGCGCATCTTCTCCTTCCGTTCGGCCAATCATCGCTGGGATCCGAAGAACCAACGGCCCGAGCTTTGGCGCCTCTACAATAGCCGCAAGGCTAAGGGAGAAAGCGTCCGCGCCTTCCCGATCTCCAACTGGACGGAGCTGGACATCTGGCAATATATCCACCTCAATAACATCCCGATCGTTCCTCTTTATTTTGCCGCTAAACGCCCGACGGTGGAGCGTGACGGCCTTCTGTTGATGGTCGATGATGAGCGTTTCCGATTGAAGGAGGGCGAAGTGCCGGTCGACCGCTCGATCCGCTTCCGCACGCTTGGCTGCTACCCGCTGACTGGTGCGGTCGAGAGCGAGGCTGCAACCTTGCCAGAGATCATCCAGGAAATGCTGCTGACCACCACCTCCGAACGGCAAGGCCGCGCGATCGATCACGATCAGAGCGCCAGCATGGAGAAGAAGAAGCAGGAGGGCTATTTCTGATGCCTCTTCTTCGTCATCCCAGCGAAGGCTGGGATCCATTTCTCTTCCGGCAAAAGTTGGCATCTCAATTGGCAGCAGACATAGACCCCAGCCTCCGCTGGGGTGACGAGGTGGCGATATGAGCGAGCCGATCTACCAGACCGAGGCGCTCATCGCCGAAGATATCGACGCCTATCTCAATCAGCATCAGCACAAGAGCCTTCTGCGCTTCATCACCTGCGGTTCGGTCGATGACGGAAAATCCACGCTGATTGGGAGATTATTGTATGATTCTAAGATGATCTTCGAGGATCAGCTTGCAGCATTGGAAGCGGACTCGAAGCGCGTCGGCACGCAAGGGCAGAATATCGATTTCGCCTTGCTGGTGGACGGCCTCGCCGCCGAGCGCGAGCAGGGCATCACTATCGACGTGGCCTACCGCTTCTTCGCGACCGAGAAGCGCAAGTTCATCGTCGCCGACACGCCAGGCCACGAGCAATATACCCGCAACATGGTGACGGGCGCATCGACCGCCGACCTCGCCGTGATCCTGATCGACGCACGCAAGGGCGTGCTGACCCAGACGCGCCGTCACAGCTATCTCGCGCACCTGATCGGCATTCGCCACATCGTGCTGGCGGTTAACAAGATGGATCTGGTCAATTATGATCAGTCGATTTTCGACCGCATCACATTGTCTTACCGCGCCTTCGCCAACGAGATTGGGATCACCCGCTTCCAGTCGATTCCGATCTCGGGCTTCAAGGGCGACAATATCACGGCGCTCTCGGAAAACATGCCTTGGTACACCGGGGCGACTCTCATGTCGCACCTCGAAACGGTCGAGCTCGACGTCGAGAGCGACAAGTCCAAGCCGTTCCGCATGCCAGTGCAATGGGTCAACCGGCCAGACCTCGACTTCCGCGGCTTTTCCGGACTGATCGCGAGCGGGACGATAAAGCCGGGCGATCCGGTTCGCGTAGTCCCCTCGGGCAAGACTTCCACCGTCGCCCGTATCGTCACTTTCGACGGAGACCTCGACGAAGCGGTTGCAGGCCAATCGGTCACGCTCACGCTTGCCGACGAAATCGATTGCTCGCGCGGCGACGTGCTGACCATCGCCGACAATCCGCCGCAGGTGGCTGACCAGTTCGAGGCGACTCTCGTCTGGATGTCGGACGAACCGATGCTGCCGGGCCGCTCCTATTGGCTCAAGCTCGGTACGCAGCTGGTGTCGGCATCGATCCAGCCGCCTAAATATCAGGTCAACGTCAACACGATGGATCATCTGGCGGCCAAGACGCTTGAGCTGAACGCGATCGGCGTCGTCAACCTGTCGACCGACAAACCGATCGTGTTCGAAACCTATGCTGCGCAAAATGCCAGCCCGAACAAGGATTTGGGCGGGTTCATCCTGATCGACAAGATCAGCAATGGCACTGTCGGCGCCGGCATGCTGCACTTTTCGCTGCGCCGCGCGCAGAACGTGCACTGGCAGGCGATCGAGGTCGATCGCCGCGCACATGCTGCGCAAAAAGGACAGCAAGCCAAGTTGTTATGGTTCACCGGCCTGTCCGGCGCTGGCAAGTCGACCATCGCCAATCTGGTCGAGAAGAAACTGCACACATTGGGCAAGCACAGCTTCCTGCTCGATGGCGACAATGTGCGGCACGGCCTCAACAAGGATCTCGGCTTTACCGATGCCGACCGGGTCGAGAATATCCGCCGCGTGGGCGAAGTCGCCAAGCTGATGACTGACGCTGGGCTAATCGTATTGACCGCCTTCATCTCGCCCTTCCGCGCCGAACGCGACATGGTGCGCCAGATGCTGCCGGAGGGCGACTTCATTGAGGTCCATATCGACACGCCGCTCGCCGATGCGGAATCGCGCGACGTGAAGGGCCTGTACAAGAAGGCGCGGGCAGGGCAACTCAAGAACTTCACCGGCATCGACAGCCCCTATGAGCCGCCGGAAAACCCGGAGATTCGTATCGACACCACCAGCCTGACCCCCGAGGACGCCGCCGACCTGATCGTCGAGAAATTGCTCGGATGAGCGAGAGCGATGCGGCGCTGGCGCGGCGGCTGGCGGATGAAGCGGGCAAGCTGCTGCTCGACCTGCGGGTGTCGGGCAAGTTCGAGGGGAAGGCTCTTGGCGCCGAGGGCGACCGCATCGCCAACGTCCATCTCATTCAGGCGCTTAAACGCGCACGGCCCGATGATGCGATCCTCTCCGAAGAGGAAAAGGACGATCCCTCCCGCCTCGCGGTCGACCGCGTCTGGATCATCGACCCGCTCGACGGCACCCGCGAATATGGCGAAGGCCGCGAGGACTGGGCCGTCCACGTCGCCCTCGCTATCAAGGGCGATGTCCGTGAAGGCGCGGTGGCGCTCCCCGCGCTGGGCCTTACGCTAGGCTCCGACAATCCACCCGAAATCGCTGCACACAATGGCCCGCTTCGAATGGTGGTAAGCCGCACTCGCCCGCCCGCAGCAGCGCTGACCGTGGCCGAAAAACTTGGCGCCGAGTTGATCCCGATGGGCTCCGCTGGCGCCAAGGCCATGGCGGTGGTGCGCGGCATCGCTGACATCTACCTCCACGCCGGCGGCCAATATGAATGGGACAACGCTGCGCCGGTGGCCGTAGCGCAGGCTGCCGGCCTTTACGCTACTCGGCTTGATGGAGCGCCAATGGCCTACAACAACGCCAATCCTTATCTTCCGGACCTGTTGATCTGCCGGAAGGAGTTGGCCGGCCAAGTCATGGACGCGCTTCCCCGCAAATAACTTTTTGCAGTCTGCCGGCAATGAGATCGAAAGCCCCAGCTCAGTCGGGCTTGCCGCCCTTATGATGCTCGCCCTTGACCCAGCGCACGGTGCCGGAGCTGGCGCGCATCACCACGCTTTCGGTGGTCATGCAGCCCTTGCGGCGTTTGACGCCTTCGAGCAGCGAACCGTCGGTGACGCCGGTCGCAGCGAAGATCGCGTCGCCCTTCACAAGATCCTCGAGCCTGTAGATCCGGTCGAGATCAGTGACGCCCCATTTGCGGGCCCGGGCCTTTTCGTCGTCGTTGCGGAACAGCAACCGGCCTTCGAACTGGCCGCCCACGCAGCGCAACGCGGCCGCCGCCAGCACGCCTTCGGGCGCGCCGCCGGAGCCGAGATAGATGTCGATGGTCGTGTCCGGATTGGTGACCGCGATCACGCCCGCGACATCTCCGTCGGGGATCAGCACGATGCCACAGCCGAGCCCGCGCAGTTCCGCGATCAGCTTTTCGTGACGCGGGCGATCGAGCACGCAGGCGATGATCTCGTTGGGCTTCACGCCCTTGGCCTTGGCGAGCGCCTTGACGTTCTCGGTCGGCGTGTTCTTCAGGCTGACGAGCCCGTCCTTGTAGCCGGGGCCGATCGCGATCTTGTCCATATAGACATCAGGCGCGTTCAGAAGCCCGCCTTCTTCGGCGATCGCCAGTACGGCCAGCGCATTTGGTCCGGCCTTGGCGGTGATGGTGGTGCCTTCCAGCGGATCGAGCGCGATGTCGATCTTCGGGCCGGTGCCCTGCG
>CAYLIK010000027.1:0-27603 GCA_964383565.1 uncultured Sphingomonadaceae bacterium | reverse complement strand
ACAAGAACTGGGCACGAGTGACGATAGGTTTGCCAGAGCAAAACAATGTTTTTATTGATGCGATTGGCGATCTGCGTGCCTGATAGTTTCCGTCCGGATCCCGACCGGTTGTTGGCATATTGCAAGCGAGCCGCGTCAGCGCAGCGTGCCACATGACTTTCTCGGCCAACCCAATCGTCACCTCGATAGACGATCTGCGGCTGCTCCGTCCAGCTCCCAGACTCGACATAATCGTAGAACATGTGCGGGCTACGTGACATCCGCGAGGTCAACCGCGACATTCTGCTGCTGCCGGAACCGGCAATGACGAGCGAAGCATACGCAGGACAGGCTCACACTGAATAACCATTGCGGCACATTTTTCGATCGGGAAGGCGAAGCTATGACAACTACTGAAGTTTCAGCGAAGCCGACAATGGCTGATTTAACCAAATCTGACCGGATCCTGATTTTCCTGATCGCGGCCGCGATTCTCCTGAATTACATTGATCGCGGAAATATCGGTGTAGCCGCACCGCTCATGAAGGAACAGTTGGGCCTTTCCGCCACCGAGTTCGGCGTTGCTGTTTCCGCATTTTTCTGGGTCTATGCCCCGATCCAGATTGTCGTCGGTTGGTTATGCGATCGTTTTTCGATTTACCGGCTTTTCGCCTTGTCGATGGCGGCCTGTGCCATAACGACGCTGCTGACGAGCTTTGCCGCGGGGCTAGCCTCGCTAATTGCCTTGCGCTTGATGCTGGGGCTTGCCGAAAGCATCGCTTTCCCTGGCAGCTCGAAATTGATCGCAAAGCATGTGTCGGCCAACCGCCGCGGGATAGCAAATGCCGCCGTGGGCGCGGCGTTTTGCTGGGGACCTGCCGTCGGAACATATGTTGGCGGCATGATTATGGCTTCGTTTGGATGGCGAGCCATGTTCGTGACCTTTGGGCTGCTGACTTTGCTGTGGCTTGAGCCTTGGCGCCGTGGCATCCGCCCCTATACTCAAAATGTTCCCCATGTCCGCGAACCGGGATTTCCGATCCTGGGGCTGATCGGAAAGCGATCGCTCTGGGCGATGAGTATAGGCCACTTCACCACCAACTACGTATTCTATTTCGTGATGACCTGGTTGCCGCTCTATCTGGTCCAGTCGCGCGGCTTCTCGATCTCATCGATGGCGATGCTTGCGACGATGGTTTTCATTGCCCAAGGGGTGGGCGCGCTGGCGGTCGGCTGGGGATCGGATCGGATCGTGGCAAGGGGGTGGCCGGAAGGGCTGGTCCGCAAGTACCTACTGGTGGCTAAGGACACTGGGATTGCCGTGGCGATTGTCGGGATTGCGTCCGCGTCGACAGACGCCAGCCTGTTGTTCTGGCTGATTTTCGGGGGTGTCGCCCTGGGTTGCGAAGGCGGCAATGTTTACGCTCTTTCGCAAATGTTCGCAGGATCGCGGGGGACCGGAACCTGGGTCGGCCTCCAGAATGCCTTTGCCAATCTTGCTGGCGTCGCAGGCCCGATCATCACCGGATTGCTCGTCGATCGTGCCGGGGGCTACACCATCGCTTTTTGGGTTGCCGCCGCAATAGCCGGATTTGGTGCAGCCTGGTGGTGGCTGGCGCTACCGTCAGTCGAGGAGATTTCGCTCGACCGACCGGAGCACGCAAAATGAAAGCCTCAGATGCGAATCGGTCATCGCTGACCGTCTGTTTCCTGGCATTTCAACATGATCAGAATATCACGGAAATCTGAGCGACTAAGCGTCAGGGTCGTGGGCGCGGCTGTAATGGAAGGGGTTTCCGGCATTCGTACAGTCGCGACTGGTCTACTCGACTGATCGCCACCAGAAAATGTCCCTATTGTTCTTTAATAAGTCTAAATTGTTCAATTAAAGCAGCCTGCAATCAGACAAGGTAAGAGCCAGCTAGCGCTCATTGTTCCACCAGAAGATAGCCGGACAATCACTCGATTGTTCGACTGAGCGATGCTGGGCCGAATTGCGAGCGCCACGCCGATCACACAAAAAGGGGGTTCATCATGAACAAGATACGGAAGTCCGATATTCTTCTTCGCATTAGCGCGGGTGCCATCATGACGGGTCTGATGGGGGGCGTTCCGGCGTTCGCGCAGCAAGGCCAGTCGTCGTCGGCGGCAGCCGAGTCGAGCGCAGGCGCCAATGAAATCGTCGTCACTGCGCTCCGGCGTGAATCGACTGTGCAGACCACGCCGATGGCGATCACCGCGATCACGGGGGAAACCCTAGTGAAGGCAGGTGTCGCCGATGTTCTCGATTACGCCAAGTTCGCGCCCAGCCTGCGCATCCTCGATCTTGGGCCGGGCCAGCGCCGTATCAGTCTGCGCGGCGTCCAGGCGGCGGGCGAGCCGACTGTCGGCACCTATTTCGACGATGTCGCGCTGACGGGATCCGTGGGAACCGCGAGCGACGCCGCAGGCCGCACCGGCGACTTCACGATGTTTGATGTCGAACGGATCGAGGTGCTGCGCGGCCCGCAAGGCACGCTCTACGGCGCTGGCGCGATGGGCGGAGCGATCCGCGTCATCACCAACAAGCCGGTTCACGAATTCGAAGGCGTCGTCGATGCCCAGGTTTCCGACATGAAGGGCGGCGGCAAGGGCTATTCCGTCAACGGCATGGTCAATATTCCGCTGGTCCAGGATCTGCTTGCGGCGCGCGCCGTGATTTATCGCCGGTTCAGTGGCGGCTATGTCGATAACATCTATCTGGGCAGGAAAGACGTTAATGACGTTAAGGTGACCGGCGGCAGATTGGCGCTCCGCTTCACCCCGGCCGAAAATTTCACCCTCGATGCAGCGGCGATGTACGAAGATGTGAAGGCGATCTCGGGAATATGGCAGGCCAATCTTGGCGCGTATAACAATACTGAGGAGGTGCTGGCGCCCAACAACGGCAATTCCCAGCTCTACAGTCTGACCGCGAACTGGGACTTTGGCGTGGCCGCGCTTACGTCGGTGACCTCCTATCAGGTCCGCAAGACCGAAGACGGTTTTGACGACACCGGGTTCACCCGCACGACCCGGACGGCGTCGAATTGCGCCACCCTGGTCAATGGCAGCGCCTCGCTGGCCTGCTCGCCGACCCAGCTGACCGACTTCTACGCCTATGTCGATAGCCTCTTCCCGATGGCGGCAGTGGCGACTGCGCGGGTCAAGGATTTCGCGCAGGAACTGCGCTTGTCCTCGACCGGTGAAGGCCCGTTCAGCTGGACGGTCGGCGGCTTCTACCAGAAGCGCAAGAATATCGGGCGTTATGAGGACGTTCTTGCCGAAGCGGCGACCGGTGAGGTCATCAGGCCACTGACGCCGCCCGCTTACCGGCGTCGGGTCCGGGACGAGCTCAAGCAGATTGCGGTGTTCGGCGAGGGCACGTTCGCGGTTACGCCCCAACTCAAGCTGACCGCCGGCATCCGCTACTTCGACTATGACAAGACGGTCGGTGGCTTCGTCGACATTCCGCTGCCGCTGATCGGCGCGCGCGCGCTGCCACCCCGGTTCGTCGACGCCTCGGAAAATGGCACGCTGCTGAAGTTCAATGCGTCCTGGGAAGCAACGTCCGACATCTTCCTCTACGCCACGGCGGCGCAGGGCTACCGGCCCGGCGGCGGCAATTCGGTGATTGGGCTGCCCGAGGCTCTGACCGGCTATGATGCCGACCGGCTTTGGAATTACGAAGCGGGCGCCAAGTTCCAGCTTCTCGACCGCAAGCTGACGCTCAACCTGGCTGGCTATCAGATCGACTGGGACAATATGATCGTGCGTGGTCGCACACGCGACAATGTGTACAGCTTCCTGTCGAATGCGGGGGCGGCACGGATCCGCGGGTTCGAGGCGGAAGCGTTCCTCCGTCCGATGCCGGGCCTGCAGTTCACGTTGGCGGGGAACTACAACGACGCCAAGCTATCCGAAGACCAGGTCAATGCGAACATCGCGGCGGCTGGCCGGAAGGGCGACCGGGTTCCGTTCATCCCGCGCTGGAGCGGCTCGCTCGGCTTTGAATATACGACGCCGGTCGGCGATGGCGTCGATCTGTTCGTGCGTTCCGACGCCAATTATGTCGGTTCGTCCTATTCGGAGTTCAGGCCGACCAACGCCCTGCGTCGGAAGGTCGACTCGTACACGCTGGTCAATGGCCGCATCGGTGTCGAGTTCGAGGGCGCCAACACCGGCGTCTACCTGTTCATGAACAACATCTTCGACAAGGTCGCGATCAACCGCCAGACTCAGGCGTCCTGGCCCAACTCCAACAACGCCACGTCGGCACCGCCGCGCACCATCGGCATTAATGTTCGCAAGGGGTTCTGAGGCAGCAAAGTATCTGAGCGGTCTCATGCTCTGATCGCATCGAGACCGCTCCACTGTTCCGACCGACTGGGCGAGGTGCCGGCTACCGGTGCCTCGCTTTTTTGTTTCGGGGTGTGGGGAGGATCGTGCTCCAACGGGAGTCGGATTTCCTGCCGTCATCCCGACGAAAGTCGGGATCCAGACGCGCTGAAATCGCGATTTGCTGAAACGTAGCGATTAGGGATCCCGACTTTCGTCGGGATGAGGAGACAGGCGCGCCGGCGCTCAGGCCGGGCGACGGCGTTGTTGGCGCTTGCGGAGCGTGAATTTAATCCGGCGTATGCCGAGGATCATGCCCGTAATGCTCATGACCAGCCCGCCTGCGCTCAACGCCAGCATGATGATATCCCATGACGGCCGCGTATTCAGCAGCGGGGCAAATTCCCAACTGTGCACGAAATTGAACGTCCAGTGCCATGCGCGCGTCGATCGGTCATGATGCGCCACGATCTCGCCTGTGTGGGCGTCAATATAGACGGTCGAGCGAGATGGGTCCGTGTAGGTCGCGCGGAATACCGGCAGGCGCCGGTTCTCGTCTCCACGCAAGGTATGCTGCGCGCGGGCATAATAATGGCTGTCGTAGTCGGTCAGCAGATCAAGTTTGGCGAGCGTGGCTCCGGGAATGAGCTGCTGCGCGGCGCGCGTGATCGAGGCGGCCGGAATGCGCGGCAGAATGGCGGTGGAACCTTGCGCGGCCGGGAGGACGCGAACCTGGTTCCGCGCATTGGTCGCCACCAGATAGGGATCGCCGCCAATCGATGTCCATTCGAGGACGCGAGGGGTGAACGAAGGACCAAGCCGCGCGATCGCGGTGGCCGTGTCGAGCGCGAACCGGTCGGGCGACAGATCGCCGCCATGATAGGCCACCCGGTCAACGCCGACCGCCTTGCGATTGAAGATGCCAGCCGGGTTGATTGAGGCGAGCCCGCTCAAAAGCCAGGTCAAGGCGAAGAAGGCGAAGATGAGACCGCCAATATGGTGCCAGCGATACATTGGCTGGGGGTAGGGGGTTTTGCGGCCGGATTTATAGCGCCCTTTGAACTTCCATCGCGAAATCCCGATCCAGGCCCCGGTGATTACCAGGATGATGCTGATTACGGTGAAAAAAACCGCTGTCCATTCCCAGACAGGATCGGAATATTTGCTCTTGAACATGTAGAGCCAGTGCGTCCACGCCCCGACATAGCCCCAGATCCGTTCGCTAAGCGGCGCATCGCGCACCACCTCGCCGGTACGCGAGGAAATGTAGAGCAGGGTTGAATCCGGATCGTTCATCTGGATGCGGTGGATCGGGCGATGTGCGGCGAAGCGCATCGTGCGTGTCCACACATCTTCCTCTATCAAGCCTTCATGCTTCCCGGTCGCGCCAGGAATATAGCGGGCGGCGATGCGTAGCGCTTCCGTGGCATCCACGTCCGGCAGCGGCTGACCAGTGCGCGCATCGGCACGGCTGTAAGTCATATGATAGCCAAATCGATAGATTGGCTGGCCTGCCACCACGAGCGCCTGGATGCTGTCGGGCGGCATATGCGAATGCTGATGTTGATGCGCCATGGCGTCGGACAGCGGGGCGCAGCAATTTACGGTGGTGATGTTGCCAAGGTGCGACAGCCGCTCGGCCTGGGTCAACTTCGGAAAGCCGACATACATCATCATGATGCCCGTCACGAACCACATGACGAGCAGGATGCACAGGGCCACCCCGCCCCAGCGATGGAGAGCATAAAGGAGCCGCTGCGCGCCGGGTGACATTGCCGTCAGCTCCTGCTCGTCAGGGGTGTCGGGCGCTCCTCGTCATATGTCATGGCCATAGCGATTTCCCCCCATTGTGATTCAGTTGCGTGCCCCAGTTGCGCGGTCGGCAGAGCTCAAAACCACAGCCGAACGCCGGCAACGAAGCGGAGCGCATCTACGTCTTCGCCGTGAAGTCGGGCGTAACGTGCCGTCCGGCCAAGCTTCCGTTCCCAGTTGATGCCGACATAAGGCGCGAACTCGCGAACCAGTTCGTAACGCAGGCGCAGCCCTGCCTCGATCGAGGTAAGGCCCGCGCCGGTTTCGAGTTCGGGCATGTCCTGCGCTGACAGGTTCAGTTCCGCGTTGGGTTGCAGGATGAGCCGCTGCGTGATGCGCTGATCATAGCTGGCTTCAGCGCGTGCCGTGACCTCGCCCTTGTGCGACAGGAACAGCTCGCCCTCCACTTCGAACCAATAGGGTGCCAACCCTTCGATCGCTAGCACTGCATGGGTTCGACGCGGGCGCGGCTGGAAGTCCTGACGGACGCCAGCGTGGAGATTGAACCAGGGATCGAGCGCGTGGAACCAGCCAGCCTGCAATTCCATATGCTCAAGGGAGCCGCCGAACGCGCCCTCCGCCTTCGACTTGATTGCGAGCCGGTCGATGTCGCCGCCGATCCAGCCTTCCGCTTCCCAAGCATAGCCGTCGGCGCCGCGTCCCGGAACCCACTCCAGCTGGTCGATTATCAGCTTGCTGTTGGGCATGCCGCCCGTTTCATAATTGAGCAGCTTGCGTGACTTCGCCATCTCCGCCGGATCGAAATAGGCGTCGGCGGCATGATCCTTGGGGGCATCGGGCGCCGGCATGTCGGCAGGCTTGTCGGCCGGCGCTGCTTCGCTTGCGGGCATCGCATGCCCCATATGTCCCGCGTGGCCGGAATGATCCTGAGCATATGCGGCCGGGGCCGCGAGCGCCAGCAGCGGTAGCGCGATCAAAAGGGTCGCCCTCACGCCGCGTTCTCCTCGGCCCGCACGGTCACGACGCGGAACATGCCCGCATGCATGTGAAGCATCATGTGGCAGTGGAAGGCCCAATCGCCCAGCGCGTCGGCGGTGAAGTCGAAGCTGGCCTTTCCTCCGGGCAAGACATTGACCGTGTGCTTCCGCGGCTGCTTGTCCCCAGCGCCGTTCACCAGCTCGAAGAAATGACCGTGGAGGTGAATGGGGTGGGGCATCATCGTATGGTTGATGAGTGTCACCCGTACCCGCTCATTGTGCCGGAACGCCAACGGCTCCGGATTTTCGCTCTGCTTCACGCCGTCGAAAGACCACATATAGCGTTCCATGTTGGCGGTCAGATGGACCTCCAGCTCGCGGCTGGGTGCGCGCCGGTCGGGGCTGGGGACAAGCGCCTTCAGGTCGGCATAGGTGAGGACGCGGTGATCGACATTCTCGAGTCCGGTTGGCTTGTCGCCGAGCCGGTCGGCGGGCGCGGCGGAGATGGTCGCGACGCCGGGCCCCATCCGGATCTGCGGCGACGCCAATGACTTGTCCCGCATCTTCATCGATCCATGGCCGCCGCTGGCTGGAGCGTCGGCGGGTGCGCTGAGGTCAAGCGTTCCGCTCGCCATATCCATACCGGACATGTCCATGCCCATGTCCTTCATGCCGAGCAGCGGGCGCTCACGGCGAGGGGGCAACGGGGCGGTCATGCCGATCTGCGGTGCGAGCGTTGCGCGGCATAGGCCTGAGCGATCGATTGCCTCCGCAATGATGGCGATTGCCTCCGCCTTGTCCGGCTTGACGATCACGTCCAGCGTCTCGGCGATGCCGATCTGGAACTCGTCGGTTTCGACGGGATCGACGTCCTGGCCGTCGGCCTGCACCACGGTCATCGATATACCGGGAAGGCGGACGTTGAAATTGGTCATCGACGATGCGTTGATGAAGCGCAGCCGCACGCGCTCGCCCGGCGCGAACAGCCCTGTCCAATTGCCCGCGCTATCATGGCCATTGATCAGATAGCTGTAGGCGGAACCGGTCACGTCCGAAATATCGGTGGGGTCCATGCGCATCTTGCCCCATTCGATGCGCTCGGAAAGGCTCTGGTCCTTGCCGGCGAGCAAGCCCGCCAGCGTCTGCTTTTGGTGATTATAATAGCCGCCCATCTGCTTCAGGCGGCGCAGCTGGACGTGGGGATGGACGCTGCTCCAGTCAGACAGAACGAGGATGTGCTCCCGATCATAGGGTGCCGGCTCTTCGCCCAGCGGATCGATCACGATGGGGCCGTACAGGCCCATCGCCTCCTGCATGTTGCTATGGCTGTGATACCAGTAGGTTCCCGCCTGTTTGATCGGGAATTCATAGTTGAAGACGGTGCCGGGCCTGATGCCCGGAAAGCTGATGCCGGGCACGCCGTCAAACTGGAATGGGACAATCAGCCCATGCCAGTGGATCGACGTATCCTCATCGAGCGCGTTGGCGACTGACAGGCGCACCCGCTGGCCCTCCTTGAGGCGTACCAGAGGCCCCGGCACGGTGCCGTTCGCGGTCATGGCATGGCCCATCTGCCCGCCGATGGCCATGTGACGTTGCCCAATGTCGATCCGGATGGCATCGCCCGAGAGTATGCCTGGCCGTGCGGCGGCGCCCATCGTTCCCGCCTTCGCCCAGCCGGGAAGCAATCCGCCCAGAGCCGACAGCGCGCCAAGCCCGGTGGCCCTGCCCAAAAGGGAACGACGGTCAACTCTGGCCGATAGCATGTTTGGATTGTCCTCCGCTGATCCCGCCGCTCACGCGTCGCGACGTTATTGATCATACGCGCGCGGTCGGCGTTTCCCTCAGCATCTCGGTCAATTTCAGGCGTGCGCGATAAAGGCGCGTTTCGACAGCCTTTTCGCTTATGCCGAGCAGACCGGCGGCTTCCGTCTGAGTCATCCCCTCGATCGTGCGCAGCAGCAGCACGGACCGCAGATTGTCCGGTAGCGCATCGATGGCGCGCCGCGCCCGCGCCAGTTCCTGTCGCTCCGCCAGCGCGGCTTCCGGATCGGGAGATTGGTCGGCGACATGCACGCCTTCTTCGATTGGCAGGGCGCGCGAGAAGAAGCTCCGCACCGCTCGCCGTCTGCGCCAGTCCTTGGTTTTGTTGAGTGCGATCCGGATGATCCAGAAGCGGAAGGGACGGGTCCGATCATAACGGTGCAGATTGGCGAATGCTGCGATGAAACTGTCCTGCGTGATGTCTAGCGCGGAGGCGGCATCATCGATCTGGGCGTGTATCAGCCGGTACACGGCCGCGCGATGACGTTCCATCAGGGCGCGATACGCTACCTCATCGCCCTGAAGCGCGCGCCCAGCCAGCGCGCCGTCCCCGGTATCCACCCCGCTGTCGGTTGCGTTCACTGCTGCGGCGCTGTCAGCGCGTCTACCATCGCCTGATCGAAACGGCGGGCCTGATCGGGGTTCAGCACCGCCCGCATGGCGAAGAGATGCTGAAGCGTCTCTTTCTGCAGCATGCCCATGGCATGATGCGATCGATCGACTGCGTCCGCGACCTTGGGGCCAAAGCCCTTTTCGGCCTGCACGGCGACCGCCAGCCTGCGGTTGTCGTCGCGCATCTCCTGTTCATAGCGCTGCTGCTGCACGGCGAACCGCTTCTCCAGCACTTCGATCCGCGCCATCTGGCTTTTATCGAGATCCAGCTCGCGATGGATCAGGGCGTGGAAGCGGTTTTCGATAGGCGGCTGAGGCAGGAACAGCAAACGCCCCGCGAAAACACCTGCAAGGGCTGCAAGGAACGCGAGCAGGATGATGAGAACGGGATAGCGCGCCACCCTCAGTGAGCGCCCAGAAGCAGACTGGATGGTGCGCTGGACGGCACGGCATTAAGCAGGACGGTCTGCTCCGCCTGTGCCCGGTGCGGCGGCGCCACACTGGTTACGATGCCGGCGCCCAGCGCCAACATGCTCGTCAGCATGAGGCTGCGCCTGCCCATCGCTTTCGCACGCAAGGCGGCAACCCCGCTCAGCACGGCGGGGGCCATCCCCTCCAGCTTAGGGTCAACAGCCATGTCGCGCAGGCCGTCCAGCAGCTCGTCAACATCACGCATATTCTATCTCCAGCCCCGTCTATACGCGCGTAACGCAAAAATCCCTCATATGGGATGAGGGAAGGGGAGGCACGGCGCGTATTGGACCTGTCGGAACATAAGACCGCAAAGGATTCTTCATGCGCTATCTCACGTCGATCACCATTTCCGCCCTTGCGGTTGCAGGGCTTGCCACCAGCGGTGCGGCGTTCGCGCGCGCAAAGCTGGTCAACGCCACACCCGCCGCCAGCGCCAAGGTGTCGAACGTCCGCGCCTTGTCCCTGACCTTCTCGGAAGCAGTAACTGACAAGCAATCGGGCGTTGAGATCGTCATGACCAGCATGCCCGGCATGACGCATCATGCGCCGATGAAGGTCTCGGGGTTCAAGACTGCGCTGAGCGCGGATCGCAAGACGATGTCGATCACGCTTCCGCGCGCGCTTCCTGCCGGAACCTACGACGTAAAATGGCACGCCATCACGGCCGACACTCAGAAGGGCGAAGGCACCTACAGCTTCGCCGTAAAGTGAGCGTTAGCTGCGCTTGATCGTTTCCCCGGTCGTGCTCGGCGCGAAGCGGGCAACCAGATCATAGGAATCGCCCAGGAAGATCTGCCGGACGTAGGTGATCGGATCGGTTCCCCGCCAAGTTCGGCGTTCCACCTGCAGGCATGCCGTGCCGGTCGGCGCCTGCAGTTGCTCGGCGTCTTCGGGCTCGGCGGGGATCGCGGAAATGCGGGTCTCGGCTTCGGTCCATGGTATATGTTGCAGAAGCCACGTTCCCGGCGGGGTGGTCTCCAGATCAGCCGTTAGAATATCCGGCACCGCCTTGACGCTGATCAGCCGATATTCAGTGGCGAGGGGTATGCCATTTGCAAGATGGAGGCCCTGCAGCTCCAGCAGGCGGCCGCCTGCCGCGAGCGCTTTATCTTCCGGGAGTTGCTCCTTGCGCGGCCGGAGGCGCCGATTCAGCAGGACGAAGCTGTAATCCTGGCCCCGCGTCCGGATCGCCGCCGCGAGATCCGGGATGTCGAGCACCATTGAATGGACTCTGGGCCGGGCGACGAACGTCCCGGCCCGCTTGCGCCGGTCAATCAGGCCCGCTTTGGCCAAGGCCGTCAGCGCCTTGTTTACAGTCATCCGCGAGCAGCCATATTGCTCGACCAGTTCCTGTTCGATCGGCAGGCGATCGCCGGGCGCCATCTCGCCGGAAAGGATGCGCGTTTCGTAGTCGGACCGTATCCGTTCATGCAGCGACAGCTTCACGCGATCAGTTTCTCCAACGTCGGGACATAACGCGCGACGATCTCATCTCTCCGGCGATGCCGGCCGCCGCTGACGAGCTTCTCGCCATATCGCCAAACGCAGTCAACTGCCCCCGTTCCGGCGGCGAATATGAAGGCATCAATCAATGCATCGCCTGACTTTCCAAGCAGACTGGGGTGGGACAGGTTCAGCGTCAGGATATCAGCTGGATCGCCGACATCGAGTTGAGCTTTGACCCCCAGCGCTTGCGCGCCACCCCGATTGGCCTCGGTGTAAAGTGTGCGGCCCGTCGATCGCCACGGGCCGCCTGCTAGTATGTTTCGACCGCGCTGGTGCAGCCGCTGCCCATATTCGAGCAATCGCAGCTCTTCAGCGCAATCGATCCGGACATTGGAATCGCTGCCGATGCCATATCGTCCGCCCGCGGCCACGAAATCCGGCGCTGGAAACAGGCCGTCGCCCAAATTAGCTTCCGTTATCGGACACAAGCCGGCAACGGCGCTGCTTTTTGCAAGCGCCGCCGTTTCCGCCGGGGTCATGTGGGTGGCATGAACGAGGCACCAGCGCGCGTCGACGTTCGCATGGTCAAGGATCCATTCAACGGGACGCTGGCCGCTCCAGCGGAGGCAGTCATCCACTTCCTTGACCTGCTCGGCGATATGGATGTGGACCGGCCGCCCCTGCATCGTGCCGCGCAGCAATTCCAGCTGTTCCGGCGAGACGGCACGCAGGCTGTGCGGCGCCAAGCCGACGACGGCGTCCGGAAGTGGTTTCGCCGCATGCTCCGCATCTTCCAGCAATCGGACATACGCATCGACGTCCAGAATGAATCGGCCCTGGGCTGCATTTGGAGGGACAGCGCCGAAGCCCGCATGGGAATAAAGCACCGGAAGCAAGGTAAGGCCGATCCCCGAATCCATAGCCGCCGCGACGATTGCCGCGCTCATCTCCGCGATGTTCGAAAAGGGCGCGCCGTTCAGATCGTGATGCAGATAATGGAACTCGCCGACGCGGGAAAAGCCGCTCTCCAGCATCTCGACATAGGCGAGCGACGCGACGGCGCGTAATTCATCCGGCCCCATATGGGCAAGAGAGGCATACATGGCCTCCCGCCAGGTCCAGAAGCTATCCGGGGATCCTCCACTGCGTTCGGCCGCGCCCGCCATCGCCCGTTGAAAAGCGTGGCTGTGGAGATTGCTCATCGCCGGAAGAGCGCAGCGATGGCGCTCGTCGTCCGCCTGCGTTAGGCAATCGCGTTCGATTGCGCCGATCAATCCTGATTTAAGGACAAGGCGTACATTGGAGGCCCAACCGTCCGCGAGCAGCGCATGCTCGAAGAACAGTGCCTTGGCCGGCCGCTCAATTTCAGCTTGCATTCCCGATCTCCAATGTTAGGATATGTATATACATAAATGGAGCGCAGTGCAAAGACGCTGCACTTGAGAATGGCGGGCAAAATGCATTGCGAAAAGCTCTGGACGAGCGCTCGGTTGCTGACGCTCACCGACCATGCCCTTGGTGCTGTCGAGAATGGCGTGCTGGCGGCGAGCGGGGGGCGTATCCTTTACGCTGGCCCGGCTGGTGAGGCGCCGATGTTTGAGGCGAGGGACGTCATCGCTTGCGATGGCCGCTGGATCACGCCGGGGCTGATCGATTGCCATACGCATCTCGTCTACGCAGGCGATCGCGCCCGCGAGTTCGAGTTGCGGCTGACGGGCATATCCTATGAAGAGATTGCGCGTTCCGGTGGCGGCATCGTTTCAACCATGCGCGCGACGCGGGAGGCGGCCGAAGATGCGCTGGTTGCGGCCGCGCTGCCCCGGCTCGATGCCTTGATGGCCGAGGGTGTGACGACGGTTGAGATCAAGTCCGGTTATGGTCTCACGCTCGACAGCGAAATCCGGATGCTCCGCGCAGCGCGGCGCCTTGGCGACGAGCGCGCTGTTCATGTTATGACAACCTTTCTCGGAGCGCATGCGCTTCCGCCTGAGTTCGCGGGTTATGCGGATGATTATATCGCTCAGCTTTGCGACGAATGGCTACCCCGGATCGCCGAACTCGGCATCGCCGATGCGGTCGACGCTTTTTGCGAAAGCATTGGTTTTTCGGCCGCGCAGACGGAGCGGGTCTTGATCGCGGCCGAACAATGCGGGCTGCCGGTCAAACTTCACGCGGAACAGCTTTCGAATCTGGGTGGCGCTGCCCTGGCTGCGCGCCATGATGCGCTGTCCGCCGACCACCTCGAATTTCTGGACGACGCGGGGATCGCCGCGATGTCACGGTCGGGTACCGTCGCGACATTGCTGCCGGGAGCTTTCTATTTCACGCGCGAAAGCCGCCAGCCGCCCGTAAATGCTCTGCGCGCCGCCGAAGTACCCATCGCGATCGCCACCGACTGCAATCCCGGCACGTCACCGCTCACGTCGCTGTTGTTGGCGATGAACATGGGGGCGACGCTGTTCCGCCTCACCGTGGAGGAATGTATCGCCGGCGTCACGCGCAACGCCGCGCGTGCGCTCGGGCGGCTCGGCGACATTGGCACGCTTGAGGCGGGCAAGCGTTGCGATCTGGCGATCTGGGACATCGAGAGTCCTGCCGAACTGGTTTACCGCATGGGGTTCAATCCGCTCCATGCCCGGGTGTGGGGCGGCCAATGAACGAGATCATTCTCACGCCGACAGCCGTGTCGCTGGGCCAATGGGAGGCCGTCTATCGCGGCGCGACGGCGCGGCTCGACGCATCATGTGCGTCGCGGATTGCCGAAAGTTCGGCGGCGGTGCGCCGTATTCTTGCCAAAGGCGATCCGGTTTACGGCATCAATACCGGCTTCGGAAAGCTGGCCAATGTCCGGATCGGCGACGGTGATCTGGCCGCGCTTCAGCGAAACATCGTGCTTAGCCATGCGGCGGGGACCGGTGTTCCATCGCCCGTGCCGGTCGTGCGGCTGATGATGGCCCTCAAGCTGGCAAGCCTCGGGCAGGGCGCGTCGGGTATCCGTCCCGAAACGCTGGCGTTTCTCGAAGCAATGCTGGTGCGTGGCCTGACTCCGGTGGTGCCGTCTCAAGGATCGGTCGGCGCAAGCGGCGATCTGGCGCCGCTCGCGCACATGGCGGCTGCCATGATCGGCGTGGGGCAGATCATCGTCGGCGATCAGGCCAAGCCTGCCGGCGCGGCGCTCGCCGAGGCCGGTCTTGCGCCTGTCGAACTCGGCCCCAAGGAAGGGCTGGCGCTACTCAACGGCACGCAATTCTCGACAGCAAACGCGCTTGCCGGCCTATTCGCGGCGGACAATCTGTTCAGGACCGCGCTGATCACCGGCGCACTTTCCACTGAAGCCGCAAAGGGCACCGATGCGCCGTTCGATCCGCGCATCCACCAGCTTCGCCGCCACGCCGGGCAGATCGCCGTAGGCGATGCGCTGCGACGGCTGATGACGGGATCGGCGATTAGGGCATCGCATCTCGACGCCGCCAGCGATCCTCGCGTGCAAGACCCTTATTGCTTGCGCTGTCAGCCGCAAGTGATGGGCGCGGCGCTGGATGTGCTGCGGGCCGCCGCCGGCATGCTCGAGACCGAGGCCGACGGCGTGTCGGATAACCCGCTCATCTTCGCCGATACCGACGAGGCCCTGTCCGGCGGCAATTTCCATGCCGAGCCGGTCGCATTCGCCGCGGACATGATCGCGATGGCGGTGTGCGAGATCGGTTCGATCGCCGAGCGGCGCATCGCAATGCTGGTCGATCCCGCGCTGTCCGGCCTGCCGGCATTTCTCACGCCGCGTCCCGGCCTCAATTCCGGATTCATGATCCCGCAGGTCACGGCGGCTGCATTGGTGAGCGAGAACAAGCAGCGCGCCTATCCGGCAAGCGTGGATTCGATTCCCACTTCGGCCAATCAGGAGGATCATGTTTCCATGGCCGCGCATGGCGCGCGCCGGCTTCTCGACATGACTGCCAATGCGGAAGTGGTCATCGGGATAGAGTTGCTGGCGGCGGCGCAGGGTTGCGACTTCCATCGTCCGCTCGCTTCATCACAGGCGCTGGAAAGCGTCCGGGCGTGCCTGCGCGCGCAGGTCCCGCCGCTTGACGAGGACCGTCATTTTCATCCCGACATGGAAGCCGCGAACGCCCTTGTGCGATCAGGCGAAATTGCCCGTGTGGCTGGCCTTGCTCTGCCGGGAACAATTGGATGAGCTGGCTGCAGGTCAAACAGGGAGAGGCGCCGCTTGTGATCGCCTTTCCCCACACCGGAACCGATCTGGCCGATGTCGCCGATCGTTTTCAGTCACCCTGGCTGGCGCGGCGCGATGCAGACTGGTGGGTTGACCATCTCTACGCATTTGCCAGCCAGCTTGGCGCCACCACCGTGCGCACCGCCATTTCGCGCAGCGTCGTCGACGTCAATCGTGATCCCTCCGGCGCGTCGCTCTATCCGGGCCAGGCGACGACAGGCCTGTGCCCGGTCACGACCTTCGACGGCGAGCCGCTCTACGATTCAGTCGAGCCGGATGAGGATGAGATCGCGCGGCGGCGCAAAGCCTGGTTCGATCCCTATCACGATCATCTTTCCGCTGAGATTTCGCGGCTGCGCGCCATCCATCCGCGCGTAGTGCTCTATGACGCGCATTCGATCCGGAGCCGCATCCCCTATCTGTTCGATGGCGAGCTGCCCCAGTTCAACATCGGCACCAATGGCGGATCGACATGCGATCCCACGCTCTCTTCGGCCATATTCGACATCTGCGGCGCCAGTGGCCGAAGCTCGGTTCTTAACGGGCGCTTCAAGGGCGGCTGGACCACCCGGCATTATGGCATGCCCGATAAGGGCGTTCACGCGATCCAGATGGAACTCGCCATCCGGGGATATCTCGAAGAACCCGATGCGATCGACGAAAATAATTGGCCGCCAGCCTTCGATGCAGCGGTTGCCGAGCCGCTGCAATCCATTCTCTCCGACATTCTGAAGGCATGTCTCGCCTTCGCAACGCATTGATTTCGACAAGGACGGATTGGATGACGCGCATAGACAACAGCCGTGTGATCAAGGCTGCGACGGGCACAGAGCGGACCGCGCGTAGCTGGTTGACCGAAGCGCCGCTGCGCATGCTGATGAATAATCTCCATCCGGATGTCGCTGAGCGGCCGGAGGAACTGGTTGTCTATGGCGGCATCGGCCGCGCGGCCCGGGACTGGCAAAGCTATGACCGGATCGTCGAGACGCTGCGTCGGCTGGAGGATGATCAGACGCTGCTCGTTCAGTCGGGCAAGCCGGTCGGCGTTTTCCGCACCCATCCGGATGCGCCGCGTGTGCTGATCGCCAATTCAAACCTTGTGCCCAAATGGGCGAATTGGGAGCATTTCAACGAGCTCGATCGCAAAGGGCTCGCGATGTACGGCCAGATGACGGCCGGCTCCTGGATCTACATCGGGACGCAGGGCATCGTTCAGGGCACCTACGAAACCTTCGTTGAAATGGGGCGGCAGCATTATGGCGGCGACCTCTCCGGCCGCTGGCTGCTGACCGCCGGGCTTGGCGGCATGGGCGGGGCGCAGCCGCTCGCCTCTGTCATGGCGGGCGCATCCTGTCTCGCGATCGAATGCCAGCCCAGCCGTATCGAGATGCGCCTGCGCACGGGCTATCTCGACCGATCCGCCGATACGATCGAACAGGCGCTGGCGATTATCGAGGAAAGCTGTGCAGCGAAGACGCCGGTCTCGGTGGGCCTGCTCGGCAATGCCGCGGAGATTCTGCCCGAGCTTTACGCGCGGGGCGTTCGGCCCGATCTGCTGACCGATCAGACATCGGCTCATGATCCCGTCAACGGCTATCTTCCGGCGGGCTGGAGCATCGCCGAATGGATCGAGCGGCGCGAGCGCGAGCCTGAAGCGGTCGCGACGGCGGCCAAAGCTTCGATGGCGGTCCATGTCCGCGCCATGCTGGATTTCCAGGCAGCGGGTGTTCCCACGGTCGATTACGGGAACAACATCCGTCAGGTCGCCAAGGACGAAGGCGTCGTCAACGCTTTCGATTTTCCGGGTTTCGTGCCTGCCTATATCCGCCCGCTGTTCTGCCGGGGCATTGGCCCATTTCGCTGGGTGGCGCTCTCGGGCGATCCGGAGGATATCTACAAGACCGATGCGAAGGTGAAGGCGCTATTGCCGGACAACGTCCATCTCCATCGCTGGCTGGACATGGCGCGCGAGAAGATCAAGTTTCAGGGATTGCCCGCGCGCATCTGCTGGGTGGGACTGGGCGATCGGCACCGGCTTGGTCTCGCCTTCAATGAGATGGTGGCATCGGGCGAGCTCAAGGCGCCGGTCGTGATCGGTCGCGACCATCTCGACAGCGGCTCGGTCGCCAGCCCCAACCGCGAGACCGAAGCGATGCGGGACGGCAGTGACGCCGTCTCGGATTGGCCGCTCCTCAACGCGCTGCTCAACACGGCGTCGGGCGCGACCTGGGTTTCACTGCATCATGGCGGGGGAGTGGGCATGGGCTATTCTCAGCATTCCGGAATGGTGATCGTTGCCGACGGCACGCCGGAAGCCGCCAGGCGGCTTGAGCGCGTGCTCTGGAACGATCCCGCCACCGGGGTGATGCGCCACGCCGATGCGGGCTATGACGTCGCCTTGGCGTGCGCGCGAGAGCAAGGGCTCGATCTGCCGGCCATACTGGTATGACGGCGTTTCGCGTTCTGCGCGCCGCGGAACGCAAGGCAGAGCGCTGGCGCAACGGTGGCGGTGTCACCCGGCCCATCGCCGTCTTTCCCTCGGATGCAGGGCAGGGCGATTTCGTTTGGCGGGCGAGCATCGCCACGATCGATGCGGCTGGGCCATTTTCCTTTTTCCCCGGTATCGATCGATGGTTTGGCGTTGTCGAGGGCAGGCTCTGCCTTACGATCGAAGGCCAGCAGCATAAGATCGGCGCCGATGATGCGATGATGACCTTTCCGGGCGAAGCTGCCGTGACAGCGAAGCCCTTGGATGGGCCAACTTCGGACTTCAACCTGATGGTGCGAAGAGGCGCTGCGATTGCCTCCGTGGATCGCGGCAGCGGAGCTTGGGACATCCGCTCCGAGGCGGTGCTGGTGCTTGCTATGGCGGCGATGAACGTGAGTGTCGGTGGCAAGTCGATCGCGCTGCAGGCATTTGATGCACTGCTTTGTGAAGGCGCACAGGGATATCAGTTGGCTATTCCGGCCACTGCGATCATCGCTAAAATATCACCAATCGCAGCATGACTTGTGAGGGGGGCGAATGTTGCAAAATCTTGTCCTGGCGTTTCCGTTCATGGCCGCAGCCTCGGTTGCCGGTGCGCAGCACAGCGTTGTCGCGTCGCCTGACGCGCCGCGCGCGATCGGGCCTTATGTGCAAGCGGTCGCGGTTGGCGATACGCTGTATCTGTCCGGTCAATTGCCGCTCGATCCGAAAAGCGGGGAGTTGGTCGGCGACGATATCCGCGTACAGACCGAGCGGGTGCTGTTGAATCTGAGGGCGGTGCTCGCTGCACATGGCATGTCGCTGGACGATGCCGTGATGGCGAACGTCTTTTTGACCCAGCTCAGCGATTTTCCAAGCATGAACGAAGTCTATGCCGGCTTCTTCACGTCTCCGCCCGCCCGCGCTACCGTCGAGGTGAAGGGGTTGGCTAAAGGCGCGCGGATCGAGATAAGCCTGATCGCGGTGCGGAGACGCTGACAAGGGGAGAGAGTGATGCTTCGGTCCAATCGCAACTGGCCTTTCGTGGCAATCGGCGTGTTCGGCGCTGTCGCCATGGCGATGGTGGCGCTGGGACGTGGAGAGCAGGTCAATGCGGCGTGGCTGCTGGCGGCGGGGATCTGTACCTATCTGATCGCCTATCGCTATTATGGCCGTTTCATCGAGAAGCGCGTGTTGCAGGTCGATCCGAACCGGATCACCCCGGCCGTGGGGCGTTGCGACGGCCTCGATTACGTGCCGACCAACCGCTACGTACTGTTCGGGCATCATTTTGCCGCTATCGCCGGAGCCGGGCCGCTGGTCGGGCCGGTGCTGGCCGCGCAGATGGGTTATCTGCCCGGCACGCTCTGGATTCTGGCGGGCGTCGTGTTCGCGGGTGCGGTTCAGGATTTTATCATCCTATTCATTTCCACGCGGCGCGACGGGCGCTCCTTCGGCGAACTGGTGCGCATGGAACTGGGCAATTTTGCCGGGATGGTGGCGCTTGTCGGCACCTTCATGATCATGGTGATCATCCTTGCGGTGCTGGCGTTGATCGTCGTCAAGGCGCTGGCGGACAGCCCATGGGGGCTGTTCACAGTGGCGGCGACAATCCCGCTTGCGCTGTTCATGGGCGCCTATACGCAATGGATCCGCCCGGCACGGGTCGGTGAGGCTTCGTTGATCGGGTTGGTGGGCCTGATCCTTGCGATCGTCGCCGGCCAATGGGTGGCGGCGTCTCCGGCATGGGCTACTGCGTTTACTTTGGATGCCACCACGCTTTGCATCACGCTGATCATCTACGGCGCGGTTGCATCGATCCTTCCGGTCTGGCTGCTGCTGGCGCCGCGCGACTATCTGTCGACCTTTCTCAAGATCGGCGCGATCGTCGCCTTGGCGATAGGCATCGTGCTGATCCAGCCAATGCTGCAGATGCCGGCGGTCACCCCCTTTGCCGCGGGCGGCGGGCCGGTCTGGTCGGGCGGGTTGTTCCCGTTTCTGTTCATCACGATCGCATGTGGTGCGGTTTCCGGTTTCCACGCGCTGATCGCGAGCGGCACCACGCCCAAGCTGATCGCAACCGAAGGTGACGCGCGCTTCATCGGCTATGGAGCAATGCTAATGGAAAGCTTTGTCGCGCTGATGGCGATGATCGCTGCGTCCATTCTCGATCCCGCCATCTATTTCGCTATGAACAGCCCGGCGGCGTTGCTCGGGACGACGGCGCAGTCGGCGGCGGATGCCGTTTCATTGCTGGGCTATCCGATAACGCCGCAAGCCATTTCCGACGCGGCCACGTCCGTGGGAGAACACACGATCATCTCACGCGCCGGGGGCGCTCCCACGCTCGCCATGGGCATGGCCGAGATTTTCAGCCAGGCGATCGGCGGCGCGGCGATGAAGGCGTTTTGGTATCATTTTGCGATATTGTTCGAGGCGCTGTTCATTCTGACCGCGGTCGACGCGGGAACGCGGGCGGGACGGTTCATGCTGCAGGATATTTTCGGGGCCGTCGCGCCGCGTGCGAATGTGCACTCGCTTGGCGGTGGGGTTGTGGCGACCTTTCTGTGTGTCAGTTGCTGGGGCTATTTTTTGTATCAGGGGGCAACCGATCCGCTCGGCGGGATCAACACGCTGTGGCCGCTTTTCGGCATCGCCAACCAGATGCTCGCCGCCATGGCGTTGATGCTGGCGACGGTGGTCCTGTTCCGGATGAAACGCGGCAAGCTGGCGCTGGTCACGGCGTTGTCCGCGACGTGGCTGATCGTCTGCACCGGCTATGCTGGGCTGCTGAAGGTGTTTTCCGCCGATCCCAAAGTCGGCTTTCTGGCGCATGCTTCATCCTTTTCCGCCGCGTTGGGCGAAGGCAGGGTGCTGGCCCTGGCCAAATCTCCCGTACAGATGCAACAGGTCATCCTGAACGATCGTGTCGATGCCGCGATGTGCGCGCTGTTCCTGGCGGTGATGGCGGTGATCCTCGTTCAGGCCATTCGCGCCTGCCGTGCTGCGCATGCTTCATCCGAACCGAGCATCACCGAAATCCGTTACGAGGCGGCCACGGCATGATCCGAAAAGCCTTTGCAACGTTGCGCATGCGCTGGATCGAGACCGCGCGTTTGATGATCGGGTTGCCCGATTATGATCGTTATTGTGCGCATATGCGGCAGCGGCATCCGGATCGCGAGCCAATGAGCCGAACCGCCTTTTTCCGAAATCGCCAGCTCCACCGCTATGCGGGGCGCGGTGGCGGAAAGTGTTGCTAAGCTGACAAATGCCGTTCAGCCCATGCGCAGCTTCCGGGGCTGGGGTACGACGCCGCCAAAGCGGGGGTACAAGGGAGCAAGGTTGATAGGATCGCACAACTTCCAATCGCACTCAAAACATTCTTGAAAGATTTGTATATACATATAAAAAGGCGGCAGGCGCATTAAATGCGGGCGCGGGTGGTGCTTACTCGAACGGAAAAGGTCCAATTCTCAGTGATGAGGATCTACGACCATTGGGTTCGGCTTCCACTCGATCATTGCAACGCTCAGTGGAGCGGCATCGGCATGGATCATCTGAAGCTGCTCGCGTCGCCCGCACCTGAGAATATATCATTCATACCCGTGATCCAGCGGATCGACCGTTGTACAAGGAGGAACACCCAGTGACGATGCTCTCGAAAACAGCACTTCTTGGGGCGGCCGCTGGGTTTGCTTCGGTCATTTTTGCCATGCCCGCCGCAGCACAAACGGGAAATTCCCTCGATGCGCTGGCGATTGCGCAGGTTGCGGCCGTGCAGGCTGATGTTGTGAAATGGCGGCGAGACATCCACCAGCACCCCGAACTTTCCGAACAGGAATTCCGGACTGCGAAGCTCGTGGCCGACCACCTTCGTGCTCTAGGGCTGGACGTGCGCACCGGCATCGCTGTTACAGGCGTCGTCGGCATCCTGCGTGGCGGCAAGCCTGGTGGGGTCGTGGCGTTACGTGCCGATATGGATGCTCTGCCGGTCGAGGAGCAGACAGGCCTTCCTTTCGCCTCGAAGGTGAAGGCGATGTACGATGGCAAGGAAACCCACGTTTCCCATGTTTGTGGGCATGACGCCAATACCGCCATGCTGATGGGTGCGGCCAAGGTCCTCGCACAGATGAAGGCCGATATCCCGGGTACGGTAATTTTCGTTTTCCAGCCCGCCGAGGAAGGCACTTTGGGATCCAAGGTCAGCGGCGCTGAACTGATGCTGCAGGAAAATCTCTTTGGAGACCTTGAGCCGGATGCGATGTTCGCAACGCATGTCGTGCCGGGCGATCCCGGCAAGCTGCTCTTTCGTTCGGGCGGCATGTGGGCGGCATCTGACCGTATCGAACTGCGCCTGTCCGGCAAGCAGACCCATGGCGCGCGCCCTTGGGATGGTACTGACATTCCGGCCATGGCTGGCAGTATCGTTCAGGATTTCGCCCACATCGCAGCGCGTCAACTCAACGTCACCCATGCGCCGACCGTGCTGACGATTGCCGCAATCAACGGCGGCAACCGTTTCAATATCATTCCCGACAACATGACGCTGTTGGGTACTCTGCGCACGTTCGATCCCGAGATGCGCAAGCAGGCGATGGCCAAGGCGGAAGCAAGCGTAGCCTCCGCTGCCGCCCGATTCGGCGGGAGCGCAAAGTTCATATGGACCGCGCCTACCCCAGCCGTGATCAATGATCCCAAGCTCACCGCCGCCATGACCGATACCCTGCGCAAGGCGGCGGGCAGCGCGGGCATCGACAATCAGATCGACCCTGCGACCGGCTCAGAGGATTTTTCTTATTTCTCGCGAAAATATCCCTCGATCTATTACAACATCGGCATCGGTTATCCGAAAGGCACCAACCACTCGCCTTTCTTCGATGTTCTGGATGAAGGTGCACTAGAAACCGGCGTTCGCGCTCATGCGCTGACCGCGCTCAATTTTTTGCAGAAGGTTGAGTCGGGCGAGCTGCCGCGCCGGAAGCGCCAATAAAGCTTGCCACCTTGCTCGCATAACGAGCGTCGCCTTTTATTCCCGTCAATGAGGGCGCCGGCAAATTGGGCGCGGACGGCATAATGCGCGCAGCGCCGATCATTTTCTCCGCTTATATTGGGTTTGTCCTGTTCATGCGATAATATGACCGAAATCTGCTACGCTAAGCAAATCGTCCATGTGAATGTCCTTACATGAGATTTTCAGCTTTGACGCTCCTGCGGAATGCGCTTGATGGTCACGTCAGCTATCCGCACCAATGGCGGAAGGCTGAGCCTAGACATTCTTATGACATCATCATCATTGGTGGCGGTGGCCATGGTCTGGCAACGGCTTATTATCTTGCAAAAGAGCATAAGATCACAAATGTCGCCGTACTGGAAAAAGGCTGGATTGGTGGAGGAAATACAGGCCGGAACACAACAATCATCCGGTCAAATTACCTATTTGATGAGAGCGCTGCACTTTATGACCATGCGTTGAAGCTCTGGTCGGGTTTAAGTCAGGAACTCAACTATAACGTCATGTTCAGCCCGCGCGGTGTCTTGATGCTCGCGCATACTGTGCATGATATACAAAGCATCAAGCGACATGTTCACGCAAATCAGTTGAACGGCGTTGACAATAAATGGCTGACGCGAGAGCAGGTCGCGGAGTTTTGCCCTAGCCTGAATATGTCGCCCAAGGCGCGGTATCCGATCGCAGGAGCAGCCTTGCAGGCGACCGGTGGAACGGCGCGTCATGACGCGGTCGCTTGGGGTTATGCTCGCGCGGCCAGCGCGCGTGGCGTCGACATCATCGAAAACTGTAATGTAACCGGCATCAGGCGCGACCGTGATGGTGCGGTCATTGGCGTTGAAACATCTCGCGGCTTCATTGGCGCCAAGACTGTCGGGGTGGTCACGGCCGGCCGCAGTTCGCAGGTTATGGCAATGGCCGACGTGCGCCTCCCTATCGAAAGCCATCCGCTGCAGGCGCTTGTGTCTGAACCGACCAAGCCGGTGCTCGATTGTGTTGTGATGTCGAACACGGTGCACGGCTATATCAGTCAATCCGACAAAGGCGAGCTGGTCATCGGCGCCGGATCGGATGCCTATGTGAGTTATAGCCAAGCCGGTAGCGGGCATGTCATCGCCGAGGCGATCGAAGCGGTGTGTGAGCTGTTTCCCCAATTTGCACGTATGAGAATGTTACGAAACTGGGGTGGGATCGTGGATCTCACCCCCGACCGGTCCCCGATCATCGGTAAGTCGCCGGTACCTGGTTTATATGTAAACTGCGGATGGGGCACGGGCGGTTTCAAGGCAACGCCCGGCTCCGGTCATCTTTTCGCCCATAGCCTCGCCACCGGCGAGCCGCATCCCATCACTGCCCCGTTTTCCCTGGATCGATTCCTCAGCGGACGGCTGATCAACGAGGCCGCTGCGGCGGCCGTTGCGCACTGAGGGAATCTCATGCTCCTTATTGATTGTCCATTTTGCGGGAGCCGCCCGGAAATCGAATTTCGCTATGCCGGCGAAGCGCATATCAGCCGGCCACTCGACCCGACATCGCTTAGCGACGAGGATTGGACTGCCTATCTCTATCAGCGCAGCAATCCGGCTGGAGAGCATGCCGAGCGGTGGTACCACGTCCATGGCTGTCGGCGCTTCTTCAACGCCCTCCGTAATACCGTGACCGACACCTTTTTGGTGAGCTATCCAGCCGGTACACCACGTCCTCCTCGGCAGGCGGCCGAGCAATGACAGCCGCTTATCGGCTTCCTGGAAAAGGCCGTGTCGATCACAGTCGGCCCATCAGGTTCACCTTCGATGGGCGTAGGATGACGGCCTTTGCCGGCGATACTTTGGCAAGCGCTGTTCTGGCTAACGGCGTCCATCTGGTCGGACGTTCCTTCAAATATCATCGTCCCAGGGGCGTGCTTGGCGCAGGGGTGGAGGAGCCCAACGCGCTCGTCACGATTGATCGAGGTGTCGGCCGTGTCGAGCCCAATCTTCAGGCGAGCACCATCGAAGTTTATGACGGCCTGGTCGCTCGCAGTCAGAACCGGTGGCCATCCCTGAAGTTCGATCTCGGGGCTGTTAACAACGTCATATCCGGACTGATCCCGGCCGGCTTCTACTACAAGACCTTCATGTGGCCGAAGGCCGGCTGGAAGGCTGTTTACGAGCCCGCCATCCGACGCGCGGCAGGCCTTGGGCTTCCTCCGAAAGATGAGGATCCGGACAGGTACGCTCTGCAATATGATCACTGCGAAATCCTGATTGTTGGGGCGGGTCCCGCAGGCCTGGCGGCTGCACTGGCCGCAAGCGAGGGCGCTGGCCGTGTGATCCTTTGTGACGAGGGCGCAGAAGTTGGAGGTTCGTTACTGACAGATCCCGCCGCTGTCATTGATGGCGTGGATGCATGGCTTTGGCTCGAAAGGGTGTCAGCAGAGCTGGCGGCAAAGCCAAATGTCACTGTACTGACGCGCACCACCGCGTTTTGCTACGGTTCGCACAATATGGTCGGCCTTGCCGAGCGTGTCAGCGATCATGTCTCGGCTGCTTCGCCAGGGACGTTGCGGCAAAGATGGCGCCAGGTTCGTGCCGGACAGGTCATCCTCGCGACGGGCGCGCATGAGCGGCCCATCCTTTTCGACGGCAATGACCGGCCTGGCGTCATGCTGGCCTCGGCAGCCCGCACCTATCTCAACCGCTATGGGGTACGCCTTGGACATAGCTGTGTCGCAGTGACTCGCAACGACGGTGGTTACCAAGCGGCTTTCGAGATGGCGAGAGCGGGACTTGCGGCAACGATCGTCGATGTGCGCTCTTCCGTGTCAGACAAGGTGGCGGCGGAGGCGGAGAAGCTCGGCATCGAGATCATTGCGGGCGCCCGTCCCCTTCGATCTAAGGGAGGCCATCGTGTCACTGCGATCAAGGTGGTTCTCGCCAACGGTCGACTACGGACTCTCGAATGCGATCTGGTGCTGATGGCCGGGGGCTGGACGCCCACTGTCCACCTGTTTTCACAGTCGCGCGGGAAGTTGCGTTGGGATGATGTGGTGGAAGGTTACATCCCCGATGAAGCGACGCAACGGGTGCGCTGTGTCGGTGCCTGTCGGGGTGACTTTTTTCTCTCGTCTGCCCTGAAGGGCGGCTTTGCGGCCGGTGAAAGTGGCGCAAGCCTGACTACGACGCGCTCGCCGCCGGTCTGTTCAGCAATTGATGCGGACATCGACGTGCGAAACGGGCCAATATGCATCGCTCCTGACCGCGCCATGGCGTTCGTTGACTTCCAGAACGACGTTACATCCAAGGATCTGAGGCTGGCGGTTCGCGAAGGGTTTCATTCGGTCGAGCACTTCAAGCGATATACAACCACCGGCATGGCCACCGATCAGGGCCGCACGTCCAATCTCAATGCCATGGCTATAGCCGGTGGGGCGATGAATGTGCCGATGGAAAAAGTTGGGATGACCAGCTTCCGTCCACCTTATACCCCGGTCAGCTTCGGCACCTTGACCGGTAATAATCGAGGCGAAACATTCGCTCCGGCCCGTCAGACGCCAACCCACGAATGGGCCGTTGCACAGGGGGCCGTTTTCGAAAATGTCGGGCTCTGGAAGCGCGCACGATATTTCCCCCAGAACGGCGAAAGCATGGACGAGGCCGTGCGACGGGAGTGTCGAGTCACACGCTCTGCGGCCGGGATCCTCGATGCCTCGACGCTGGGCAAGATCGAAGTGGTCGGACCAGATGCAGCCGAGTTCATGAACCGGATGTATGTCAATGCGTGGACAAAGCTCAAAGTCGGCGGCTGCCGATATGGTGTCTTGTTGCGCGATGACGGTTTCATCTTCGACGACGGCGTTGTTGGCCGGCTTGCGGAGGATCGGTTCCATATCACGACAACAACGGGCGGTGCGGCAAACGTCTTCAATTTCATGGAGGACTATCTACAAACTGAGTGGCCCGGTCTTGATGTCTGGCTCACGTCCACCACCGAGCAATGGGCGGTGATCTCCGTTCAAGGGCCTCGATCTCGCGATATTCTGATGCCACTGGTTGAAGATATCGATCTGTCGGCAGCGTCGTTCCCGCACATGACGATGCGAGAGGGCCGGATCGCCGGGATCCAGACGCGGCTGTTTCGTGTGAGCTTTACAGGTGAACTGGGATTTGAGGTGAATGTGCCTTCAAGCCATGGCCTGAAGGTTTGGGAATCTATCTGCGCAGAAGGGCGGAAGTTCGGCGCGGTCGTCTACGGCACCGAAGCACTGCACGTCCTGCGCGCCGAGAAGGGCTTCATCATTGTCGGGCAGGAAACCGACGGCACCGTTACACTTGACGATGTTGGACTGAGCTGGGCGATCGGCAAGGCCAAGCCCGATTTCGTGGGTAAGCGCTCCCTAACGCTGCCGGGACTTGTCGCACCCGACCGGAAACAGTTGGTTGGATTGCTGCCGGTGGGACACTCCGAAGTTCCC
>CAYLIK010000026.1:0-28423 GCA_964383565.1 uncultured Sphingomonadaceae bacterium | reverse complement strand
CGCTCCCGCTCGGTCCAGCCGAAGACTTCGTCGCCCAGCAGCCCGCCATTCTGCGAGCGCATCGGTTCCATCGTCGCGACGTTGTGACAGGCCCCGATCACCAGATCGTCTATGCTCTCGATATAGGACCGGAATGCCTCGGCGGCGCGTCTCACGCCTTCCCGGCTCCTGATGCGGAACCGGTCGATCTCCTTCAATTCCTCTCTCACCGTTTTTTTCCTGTCAGTCGCGACCTCTCCTGGTTGCGATGCTGCAAGAATGCTGCGGTTGCCGAAAGCTTCAATTGACAGAAGTGACAGGTGGGCCGGATATCGCACGGGCTGATCAGCCATGGCTTAAAGTTCGCGAACGGGGTCGCTGCCGTCCCAGCCGATCGAGGCTTCGGCGACCATCTTGTGCGTATCGTTCACCGGCGCCCAGTTTGAAAGGACCTCGGTCATGAAACCGCCCACGGCGCGGGTGTCGACATAGGCGAAGCGCATCTCGCCGAAGGTGCCGTCCATCGCCACATCGAAGCCGGCGGCTGCCAGCCGGGCGATCTCAGCATCATAGTCATGCGCGACCGTAGCGACATGATGGAAGCCTTCCTTCCCTTGCGGGAAGGCGTCGCGATAACAGGAGGGCGCGACATTATGTTGCTGGCACAGCTCGATCTGGACAGGGCCGGCCTGCGCCATGGCGAAGCTAGCATCGACTGTCGCCGGCGGGCCCCGATAACGAAGATTTTCCCACTGCGCGTGGCGCAGCACATAGAATGGGCCGATCCCCCATGCCTTGATCCAGTGCTGGATCGCGGCGTCGATGTCATCGACGACATAGGCTTGCTGGACGAAGTTTCCCTTACCGATGCGGAGCAGGGGGCTGAACAGCGAGTCGACGATCATCAGCGCGCCCGAACGTAGCTTGGATCGCTGCGGTCGCGAGAGCCGTTCTGGAACAGGGCGACGATCGCGCCTTCCTCGCCGCGCGGGAAGGACCGGTTATATTCGACGATCGAGGTGCGCTCGGCGATTTTCCAGGCGCCATCGCGACGCTCGAACCGATCGACCCAGCGCGAGCCGATATCGTCATATTTGTCGGCGTCGCGGGTGATAGCGGTGCAATAGCTTTCCACCCAAGCGGTATCGCCTTCGAACTCGATGGCGATGTTGGACAGGATGTGGAACGCATTCTCCGTATGGGTACGCACCATTTCGACCAGCATCGGCCCAAGTTCCTGGCCCGGCTTCTCGAACGGGCCATGGTGGGCCATCGCACCTTCATGATAGGCGTCTGCGATCAGGCTGGCGTCCAGCCGGTCGAGCCCACGGCAGAGCTTGGCCAGAACGTCATAGATTTCGGTCCGGTCCGCCGCGCGTTCGAGGCGCGAAACTGTCTCAGTCATCCTGCTTTTCTCCTTAATGGGTATTAATTGTGGGAACGGTCGGTCGCGAACACGTCGCCGTCGTTGACCAGCACCGCGCGCCCCACCGCATGAACGTCGGTCACCCCGGCGAAGGCCATGGTGATGTCCAGCTCATGCCGGATGATGTCCATGGCGCGCGCAACTCCGTTCTCACCGTCGGCAGCAAGTCCGAACAGATGCGCCCGGCCGAGCAGGCAGCCGCGCGCCCCAAGCGCAAGCGCCTTGAGCACGTCCTGGCCCGAACGGACGCCGCCATCGATCAGCACTTCGCCGCGATCACCCACGGCCTCGACCACACGGGGCAGCACGGAGATGGTGGATTCCCCTTCGTCGAGGCAATTGCCGCCGTGATTGGATATGCTGATGGCATCGGCTCCGGCATTGAAGGCCGACGCTGCGTCTTCAGCATCCATGATGCC
Organism: uncultured Sphingomonadaceae bacterium; assembly: GCA_964383565.1. Classification (GTDB taxonomy): domain Bacteria; phylum Pseudomonadota; class Alphaproteobacteria; order Sphingomonadales; family Sphingomonadaceae; genus CANJQJ01. The sequence goes on along the minus strand of CAYLIK010000026.1, from coordinate 26,599 downwards.
CTTGACGATCAGCTTGCCGGGCCAGATCGAGCGCAGCCACTCGATATCCTTCCAGCTGGGCGCATCCTCAAGCTGCGGGAGAATGGCGCCGAGGTCCGCCGGACCCTCCATATGCCCTTCGAAGTTTCCGAGGACGATCTTCTTGCCGAACAGCGCCCCGAGCGACCACTTTGGATGACGCGCGAATTCGAGAAAGGAACTGGGCGTCAGCTTGGGCGGCAGCGAGGTCGTATTGTTCCTGACGAAGCGGTTGGTCTGGCCCATCGTGGGCCAGCTCACTGTCAGGATGAGCACCGGCGCCTGCGCCGCGATGGCACGGTCCACCAGCATCCGGATCAGACCGCGATCCTTCAACAGGCATAGCTGGAACCAGACCGCGCCTGCCTCCGCGACCACTTCCTCCAGAGAGGCGATCGACATCATGCCGAGCGTGAAGGGGATGCCCACGCGTTTCGCGGCCTTGGCAGCAGCGATCTCGGCGCGGGTGCCATGCAGGATGCCGCTCATGCCGGTGGGCGAGATCACGGCCGGAAACGCACAAGGCTGACCGACGATCGTCGTTGAGAGCTGGCGGTGTGAAACGTCGCGCATGACGCGCTGGCGGAAACGGAGACGACCAAAGTCGTTCACATTCGCCTGAAGCGTCTTTTCCTCGAAACCCGCTCCGTCGATGAAGTCAAAGACAGGTTTCGGCAATACGGACTGCGCCGTCTTTCGCAGATCTCCTACGTTCGCAGCGGCCATGTTGGTTGTTCTCTCCTAGTTTCCGCCAACGCTACTCGCCGCCCGCTATTGTTGTAACTGACGAATCCGTCAGCGTTTTGGCATTGTCTCCACCCCCGACAATTGGGCATTTTCAACCACATCAAGGAATGTTGGGGCCGCTGTGCTGCGTGCCATCGCGCCACCACGCCGGGTTAGGAGATTGGCATGCAGATGCAGGGTAAGAGCATCATCATTCTGGGCGGATCAAACAAGGCGAGCATGGGGGCTGCGACTGCGCGGATGCTGACGCAGCACGGGGCCAACGTCATCGTCGCGGCCCGGCGCAAGGCCGAACTGGACGAAGTGGCTGCGGAGACGGGCGCTGTAGCGGTGGCTGCGGACATCACCGATACTGCGAGCCTGGAGGCGCTAGCCGCCTCTGCCGTAGAACGCTTTGGGCGGCTGGATGGTGCGGTGAATTTCGCCGGGGTGAATTCGAGCGCCCCGATCCTCGAAATGGACGAGCAACTGCTTATCGATGCCGCGCGCGTTCATTTCGTCGGCACGGCGATGTTTATCAAATCGATGGCGAACGCGATGAGCGACGGCGGCTCGATCGTAACGGCCTCATCGTTGACGGCGCTGCTCGCGCCACCGGGGCTGGCCGCCTATTCGGCATCGAAGAAGGCGGCCGATCAGGTCGTCCGGGTCGCGGCCAACGAACTTGGTGCGAAAGGCATCCGGGTCAATTCGGTCGCGCCTGGCTTCACGCGCTCGGAAATGACCGAAGGCTATTTCGCCGTGCCGACCGTGCAGCCCGCCTTCGAGCGCGAAATCCCGCTCGGCCGGCTTGGAACAGTTGAGGACATCGCCGGGACCGTGCTCTGGCTCCTGTCCGATCTTTCCAGATCGACGACGGGCCAGGTCATTGACGTGACGTCGGGGCAGTCGCTTCGCCGCACGCCGCGACCCGATGAAATGGGCTTTTGAAAACGAGCAAATCCAACTGGTTGGAAGTCTTACGGAATAGGCGCGGATGATCGCAGTTAGCGGATGTGACAGGCAATCTCTCTCCGATGATGCGCTACAAGTCGCATCAAGCCGCACAGCGATCGGCACGCCATAAAGTCTGATTAGGAGCCAAGGTACGATGAAATCCTGCCCAGTAAATCTGTTCGATCCGGAAGTTCAGGAGAACTGGTATCCCGCCTATGACGAGTTGCGGGAAAATCAGCCAGTCTACCAAATTCCGGACACGACGATTTATGTGCTTACGCGCTATGAGGATATCGTTCAGGTCGTCCGTGATCTGGAGACATTTTCGAACCAGCCCGAAAATCATGGCGGCGATTTGCTGATCAAGCATCCCGATGCTCGGGCTTATTATGTCGAGCATGGCCTCGGCAAAGGTGAAGGAAAAGGCCGCTGGACGCCGCTCGGCATCGATCCGCCCGAGCATCGCAAATACCGGCAAATGGTCGATCGCTTTTTCCAGGGCGCTGCGCTCACCCGCGCGCGTCCGATGATCGAGGAATTGGTGACGAAGCTTATCGACGATTTCGCCGGCAAGTCAGAGGTTGAGTTCGTCAGCGCCTTTGCCGAGCCTCTGCCCGTGCAGGTCATCACGCGCATGATCGGCTTTCCGGACAAGGACATCCCCCAGCTGAAAAAATGGTCGGCGAGCTGGGCCAAGCCGTTCGAGCGCGAACTGACTTTGGAACAGGAAATGACGGTCGCCGAGCATGGCGTTGCATTCCAGAACTATATCAAGGAACAGACCGATCTGCGCCGCGAGCATCCCAAGGAAGATATCCTGACGCATCTCGCCTTCGCGCAGTTTGACGACAAGCGTCCGCTGACAGATCACGAGATCGCCTCGATGGTCGACAATCTTTACATCGGGGGCAATGAGACGACGACGTTCGCGCTCACGTCCGGCCTCTGGCTTTTCCTGCGCGATCCTGAAATCTACCGGAACCTGCGGGAAAATCCGGAGAAGATCAAAACCGCGGTCGAAGAGAATCTCCGTCTGGAATCGCCGACGCAGGGCCTTTACCGGACGGCGGTGAAGGATACCGAGATCGGTGGTGTGCAGATCCCGAAGGGCTCGACGATCCATATGCGCTTCGCGGCCGCAAACCGGGACGAGCGCATGTTCCCGCAGCCCGCCTGCCTCGATCTGGAGCGGCGCAACGCCGGAAAGCACCTCGCCTTCAGCATCGGCGAGCATCACTGCCCAGGTTCGGCGCTGTCGCGGCTCGAGCAGGTCGTCGCCTTCGAACAGATCCTGCGCCGTTTCCCGAACCTCAAGCTGATCGACGAGAAAAACGACTATCGGCACCATCCGGGCTTCGTGCTGCGCGCCCTGCGCGAGCTGCATCTGGCGCTCGATCCCGTGACGACGGACACCCTTGTAGGAGCAAGCTGATGGCCGAGGCGCAGCGCACCGCAGTCTATGATTACAGGCGCACATGGCCGGTGAATCCCGATGCGCCTGAGGACAGTTATGAAGCGAAGGCGCCGTTCATCGACAATGGCTGCGGCCCGATGTCGAAGGAACGCTATTATTCCGCCGAATGGATGGACGCGGAGCGCAGGAAGCTTTGGCCCAAGGTCTGGAACTGGGCGATCCGCGAGGAAGATGTTCCGGAACCTGGCGACTTCCGCACCTTCAAGATCGGCAAGGAGATCATCCTGATCGTCCGTGGCGAGGATGAAGTGATCCGCGCGTTCTACAATGTGTGCCCCCATCGCGGAAACCGCCTCGTGATGACCGATCAGGGCGCATTCTCGGATTGCATTACCTGTCCCTTCCATAGCTGGAAGTTCGATTTCACCGGCGAAAATACGCAGGTGACGGACCGGGAGACGTTCAGGGCCGAAGCGCTTCAGCGCGATCGCCATCTGGAGGAAGTCCGCTGCGAAAGCTGGGAAGGCTTCGTGTTCATCAACATGGACAAGGATGCGCCGCCGCTGCGCGAGCATCTTGGCTCACTGGTCGATCACGCCGTTCCGTACAAGCTTGCCGATATGCGGATCATGCGGCGTGTGCGATCGGTATGGGACGCGAACTGGAAGGTGGGTTTCGACGGCTTTGCCGAGGCTTATCATGTTCACGCGATCCATCCGCAGATCTTGCCGATCTTCGACGATTATCACGCCCAGATCGATCTCTATCCCCACGGCATGACTCGGGCGATCACCAAATTCGCAAGCCCCAGTCCGCGCCTTGCGAGCGGCGGGCTCAACGCCACCTTACGCGCGATCATGGAGGAAGTGGGGCTCGATCCGGATTCGTTCAGCGGGGACATCAGCCAAGTCCGGCCGCTCGTGCAGCGCGCAAAGCGCGAACGCGCCGCCAGCATCGGGCTTGACTGGTCAGGCTTCCTCGACGGTCAGCTGACCGACGACTGGAATTACGCGATCTTCCCGAACATCCTGCTCGGCCTGCATCCGGAAGGCGCGAACCTGCTTTATTTCAGGCCGCACCCCGATGATCCGCGCAAGTTCATTTTCGACGTCATCATCCTGATGCATCCGCAGAAGGACAAGAATTTCGTGCCGCCGGCCTATATGGGCCTGCCGCCTGATGCCGACGTGTCGGGCGAGCATGAGGCCGAGGTGATCGAAGTCGATTGGCGCGAAGGCGGGCTGGGCCTGTTGTTCGATCAGGATTCGATGCTGTTCACACAGATCCAGGAAGGCGTGGAGAGCGCCGGCTTCCGGGGTTCGATCCTGTCCCAGCAGGAGGCGCGGCTCGGGCATTTCCATGCCGAGCTCGATCGGTACATGCAGGCATAACATCTTGGTAGCGCAAGCATCCCCGTCTGGCCCTATGGCGGCCCTGATTAGTCATTTGCCGGATCAGGCCGATTCAGCGAATAGCGGTCTTTCGCCGCGCGAGCTGGAATGCCTGTCGATGACGGCCATGGGTGCCAGCGATGCCGACGTCGCTTCGCGCATCGCCATCAGTGAATCAACGGTCCGCTTCCATCTGCGTAACGCCGCCCGCAAGCTTTCGGCAAGCTGCCGCAGGGAAGCGATCTACGTTGCCGCGAAACTGAACCTGATCTGATGGCCGCAACCAGTCTGAATGGCCGGAAGGCTGTTGTTCTGGGCGCCGGCACCCGCGGCAATATGGGGCAGGTCATCGCGGAGCGCTTTCTTGCTGAAGGCGCTGAGGTCGTCGTGGCCGGCCGCGACCGCGCCGAGCTTGCTCGCTTTGCGGAGGTCAACAGCTGTGGATGGGCGTTGTGTGACCTTCGGGATCCCGTGGCGGTAGCTGATCTCGCCTCAGCCGCGCGTGAACAAATGGGCGGTGTGGACATCGCCCTCAACGCGACGGGCTGGGGGCTGATGAAGCCTTTCCTGGATACCAGCGTCGAGGAAATCGACGCGATGAACATCCTCCAGCTGCGCGGACCTTTCGTCTTTTTCCAGGAGATGATCAAGGCGATGACCGGCGGCGGATCGATCATCCAGATCTCGTCGATCGTCGCACGGATCATGGTCTACGATCATGCCGCCTATATGGCGACCAAAGCCGGGACCGATCATCTGATCCGGATCATCGCCAATGAATTTGGCGACAGGGGTATCCGGGCCAACTCGATTTCTCCGGCGCTGACGGCAACCCCGATGGCGCGCGATTTCATGGGTGCGGAACAAGCCTATATCCCGCAATTCCCGCTTGGCCGGATCGGCACGGCGGACGACATCGCCTCCGCTGCGGTCTGGCTGGCCAGCGAGGAGTGCTTCATGACCGGCGAAAATCTGCAGGTGAATGGCGGCTTCACGCTGCGGCGTCATCCGTCGAAAGACGAAATTGCGGCGACCGGGACGCGGCTCGCTTACCTTGAAGGAAAGGATGCATGATGCGCGCAGCCGTTTTCGAACAGGCTGGGAAGCCGCTCGCAATCCGTGACGTGCCGACACCGGAGCCGGGGCCGGGCGAACTGCTCATCCGGGTCCATCGCTGCGGCATTTGCGGCACGGACTTGCACATGACCGACGCTCACAGCGTTTTCAATCCGCCTTCCGGGTCGATTATCGGTCACGAGTTCGCGGGCGAGGTTGTCGCGTTGGGCGAAGGGACTCAGGGCAGCTGGAAGGAAGGCGACCGTCTCGCTGCCTTGCCTTACATCGGTTGCGGCCATTGTCTGCCGTGCCTGGCTGGCGACCCGACGCAATGCGCCAAGGCGCGCAGCCAGCCGAGTGGCGAAGCCAGCGGCGGCTATGCTGAGTATAGCGCGGTCAGCGCGATGAATTCAGTCAAACTCAGCAGTGCCCTTTCGTGGGAAGAGGGCGCGTTTGTCGAGCCGATCGCCGTCGGTATTCATGCCGTGGCGAAGGCCGCAATGTCCATGGGCGCCAAGATTCTCATCATCGGCGCAGGTCCCGTCGGATTGGCAGTCGCGGCCTGCGCGAAACTTGGCGGCGCTGACAGCGTCGTGGTGGCCGCGCGGACTGACCGTCGTGCCGATCTCGCCATTACAATGGGTGCCAGCGAGTTCATGATCGTCGACGAGAAGCTTGGCGAGAATTTTGCCAGGCTGGCAGGAGGCGCGCCGGAAATCGTCGTCGAGTGCGCGGGCGCGCCCGGCATGATGGACCTCGCTGCCGGCCTTGCCGCGCCGCGCGGCAGGGTGGTGATGGCGGGTGCTTGCCTCCAGACCGAGACATTCCTGCCGATCGTGGCGACGATGAAGGAGCTGACTTACCAGTTCGCGGTCTGCTACACGCGGCAGGAATTCGCGTTGGCGGAAAAGCTGATCGCAGGGCGGCGTATCGATCCGATGCCGATGTTCGACGGCACCGTCAGTCTTGACGAGCTTCCCAAGCGTTTTGAAGAGCTTCGGACCGAAAAGCAAGCGTGCAAGGTTATGCTCACGCCATGATCGGATGCTGTCAGGATCGAGATTCCGGCCCGTCCAGAACATAGTTGTAGATATGGCCCTCTCTCCATGCGGCATAGGCCTTGCGGAAATCACCGCTTCCCATTGCACTCGCTTCAGCTTCGATCTCGACATCTTCGCCATGCCGCAAAGGGCCGTCCCATGTGGCCGCAAGACAGCGCTTCGTCTGCGCGAAGGAGGCGGGCGAGCAATATTCCAGTCTCTTCAGAACAGTCCGCACATGCGCTTCAAGCGCGTCCGCCGTGGCAAAGGACCGTGTGACGAGACCATATTCCACGGCCTCCCTGCCGGAAATCGCCTCGCCAAGCAGCAGGAACTCCTGCGCGCGGCGACGGGGCATCATGCGACCGCCCCACTGCGTCCCCCCCCATGCCGCGACGAAGCCCAGCGAAACTTCCGGAAAGCTGAAGCGCGCGTCATCGAGGGTGAAGACGAAATCACAGCGCAGCAATTGTTCGAGCCCGCCGCCGAGCGCGCCGGTCTTGGCAATGCCGATGACCGGCTTCGGCAGCGCGGCGACCTTGCGCCCCAGCCGCTGTCCACGATCGACGAGTTCGCGAAAATCGGCGTCCCCAAGATCGTCGAGGCTTGGCTTGAGTTCGACGACCATCACCGCGCCACGATGGAAACCATTGCCCCCGGCGTCGACGATGACCGCGCGGACGGTCTCATCGCTGGCGGCGCGATCGAACGCGGCGTTGAGCGCATCGCAGATGGCGATCGAAATGCCGTAGTTGGTATGCGCATTCTGCTTGGTCAGGTACATCACGCCGTCACGAATATCGACGTCCAGTTCGCGCGCATCATCACCCATTGTCGGCGTCCTTCTCTTTGCGGGATTTTGGCCGATCTTAACGCCCAAGCGAATTTCAATCTCCTGACGAAAGTAACGATATGAAAGCGGCATATTATTTCGAGAACGGCGGGCCCGAGGTCTTGCAATATGAAGAGGTGCCCGATCCGGAGGTCGGGCCGAAATCCGTGCTGATCCGTATCGAATGGATCTCGATCGAGGGCGGCGACCTGCTCAACCGCATCCATACGCCACCGCGCACCCAGCCTTTCGTGCCCGGCTACCAAGCCGCTGGCACTGTCGAGGCCGTGGGGAAGGACGTCACCCGTTTCCGTCCCGGCGACAAGGTCGTGGGTTTTGACTGGGGCGGGAGCCATGCCGAGCTGTTCGCCGTGCCGGAACATTATGCCTATCCCGTGCCGGCGGGCGCCGATCTTCGTAACGCTTCGATCGTGCCTGTGGCCTTCGGCACCGCGCATGACGCGCTGTTCGAATATGGCGGATTGAAGCCGGGCGAGCATGTTCTGGTCCAAGGGGCGGCCGGCGGGGTCGGCCTCGCCGCCGTTCAGCTTGCGGCGAAAGCGGGGGGCATCGTCATCGGCACCGCGTCAGGCGCGGAACGGTCGGCGCGGGTCGCGGCGTTCGGCGCGCATCACATGATCGATTACAAAAGCGAAAACATCGCCGAGCGATGTCAGGACATCACGGGCGGCAAGGGTGTGGATCTGGTTCTCGATCTGGCGGGAGGGCAGGGCAAGGATCTGCTCGTTGCTGCGCTCCGGGTGCATGGGCGCTATGCCGTGATCGGTGCGTCCGAAGGCACCTTGCCGAAATTTGAATTCTTCGAGCTGATCCGCAAGGCCATGCATGTGATCGGCATTTCCTTCGGGCGCGACATGCATACGCCTCGGGTCCACGCTCTGCTCGCCGAACTGATCGGACGCGTTGCCTCGGGGGAACTGCGGATGCCGATCGATCGGGAGTTCGCCCTGGCGGATGCCGGCGACGCACATAGGCATGTCGGGGAGGGCCATCCTTTCGGCCGGGTATTGATGCGGCCTTAAAACACACCCTCAAACGGACGGCGCAACCCCGCCTTCTCAAGCACGGGAAACACATCGCGCACCATCGACGTGACGCCGTTCATTGGATCAGGCCAATTGATCAGCACGCCGTCCAGACCCGCTTCGGAAAGCTCGATCAGCATATTGCTCACATGCGCCGCATCGCCTGCGACCGGATAGCCTGATCCGGCCGCGACGATCCGCCGCATGACCTCGAATTGCGGCGTGTCCTTCGGCAACCCGCTTTCGATGGCAAAGGTGTCCATGAAGCTGTCGACCGCCTCGACATCACGATGGCGCTCCATATAATGCTTCTGGTAGTCCTCGGCCTCAGCCATGGTCTCGCGCTGCACGAGCGTGATGTTCGTGAACACCTGAATGTCCCGATCGAACTTCTCCCGCGCCAGCTTGCGATATTCATCCACCTGCGCCTTCCACAGCGCGGGCGTGTGATCGAGGATCGACATGAAGGCGATATCGGCATTCTTTGCCGCGAAATTCCGTCCTGCGGGGCTGACCCCCGCGTTCATGACGGGCAATGGCGACTGCACCGGCTGCGGTCGGCACAGTGCTGCCTTGATATCGAAATAGGGCGAGTTGAAATTCACCTCATCGGGTGAAGTCCACAGCGCCCGAATGATTGCCAGCCAGTCGGCAAGGTACTCGTACCGCTCGTCATGCGGTAGCAGGTCAATACCGAACATCTCGAATTCGCGGCGATTCCAGCCGCCGACGATGTTCATCGCGAAGCGCCCGCCCGATAGCCGGTCGATGGTGGCAGCCTGCTTGGCGACCACGATCGGGTGCATGGTGGGGGCGTGGGTAGTGGTGAACAGCGCGCTGTAGCGCGTCGCCTGCGCGAGCGCCCCGGCAAGAATGAAAGGGTCGAGGACATAGTTCAGCTTGTGATCGGGGCGGCCGTCGAGATAGCCCTTCCAGCGCGCGATCGGCACCAGACCCTCGAAGCCCGCTGAATCCGCGCGTTGGGCGAGCGCGATGACGTCCTCAATGGTCGGCAGCATCGGAATGTCGGGCGCCAGCGTCGGAATAGCCGAATTGTTTGTGCAGAACACCGCCAGCTTGAGCTTGTTGGCGTTGAACAGCGGATTGGCCCGTCGGCGCACGTCCATCATCTCTCTCCTTTTGGCGGCTGTCGCCGTGCGATCACCGCTCGTTTTATCGATTAAGGGACGCCAGGCTGGGTGATGTGCCGTGGCGGGTTTGCTTGTCTGGCAATCGTCCGAACTGGCTACCTCCCATAGCCGGCACGACGCTCAGTCTATCAAGTCATCCGGCCTGACTTCTACTCGGAAAAGCCCCCGAATTTGTCAGGTTATAAGCCAGTCTCCGGTGCGGCTCGCGGCATATCCTCATGTTTCCTAGCGGATTCGTGAGTTGTTTTAAGAGCCCGTTTTTTTGATGATAGACCAGAATAAAAACAGGTTGTCTTTGCACAGCCAGATCAAAATCGGGTGGGTGGCAGTTGGATTGCCCATCGCGGTGGTCGTGAGAGGAAATATTATGTGCCATTTCGTGCGCCGGCATTAGTTTGTGAGATTGCACGATTACAGCCATCAGCCAATTCATCCGGCCAGAACTTCTTTTGATCTCAAGCCGATCCTTCGGTTTTGAAAGATCACGCGGCGTTACGCCGCTGTGAAGAATGGATTCCGGCTGAAAGTCAGGCAGCAATTGGCGCTGAATTCAACAACAACAGAAATTTGGGGAGATTAATAATGGTGCGGCATTCAAGACTTTTTCAATCAGGCGCAAGCGCAGTGGCGGTCGCCACCGCATGTTTAGGGATCTCAAGCGCCGCGCTTGCCCAGGATGCGCCTGTCCTTCCCCGGGACGCACCTGCAACGGCCACTACATCCCCGGCCGCCCCGGCTGCTGCCGCTGAAACGAACGATGTCGGTGAAATCATCGTTACCGCGAACAAGCGCTCCCAATCTCTGTCAGACGTCGGCATGTCGATCACGGCGCTGACCGGCAACACCCTGGCGGATCGCCGCGTGACCTCGCCGATGGATCTTGGGCAAGTGGTGCCCGGCCTCACCGTGCAGCCCACGCCGCTCGCCTCCCCGGTATATACGCTGCGCGGCGTCGGCTTCTACGAAACCACGCTCTCCGCGTCTCCGACGGTGGCCGTCTATGTCGACGAAGTCGTCATCCCGTTCAGCGCGGAAACGCGCGGGGTCGCGTTCGACGTGCAGCGTGTGGAAGTGCTGAAGGGGCCGCAAGGCACCCTGTTCGGCGCCAATACGACCGGCGGCGCGATCAACTATATCGCGAACAAGCCGACCGACGAATTCGGCGGCGGCCTCGATTTCAGCTTCGCCCGGTTCAACACCGCTGAACTCAACGGCTTCATCAATATTCCCGTCAGCGAAACCCTGAAACTGCGCTTCGCGGGCCGCCTGGTCCATGGCGGCAGCTGGCAGAAGAGCTACACCCGCGACGACAAGCTCGGCCGCCAGCGCCAGTTCAGTGGTCGGTTCATCGCCGATTGGGATGCCACCGAACGCCTCAACATCGTGCTCACCGCGACGGGATGGACCGATACGGGCGATACGCAGCAGGCGCAGTATCTTTCAGGCTCATGCCGTCCGGGCGTTGTGACAGGCGCGTGCGACCCGGCCAACCGCTGGCAGCAAAATTATCAGAATTATCCGAACGCGCCGAAAAGCAATCGCGCCGCGGACTGGGGGGCGACCATTTACGGCAAGAGGCCCGCGCGGGACGATTGGTTCTGGCTGGCCAGCGTTCGCGGCGATTATGAACTCACTGACGAACTGACTTTCACGTCGATCAGCGCCTATTCGAAATTCAAGACGAACGGACGGCAGGATTTCGACGGCACCTCTTTCATCGGCGCAGATATCTGGAGCCAGGGCCGGATCAAGACCTTCTCCCAGGAAATCCGCCTGTCCGGCAAGACGGACCGGCTGAACTGGATCGTCGGCGCCAACTACGACAAGTCCACGACCTTCGATTCCACCCTCTATGGGATCTCCGAACAGGGCGGATATCCGTTCTTTACCGATCCCGGCCCGCAGATGGAAACGGGTTCGCAGGCTATCGCGAGCCAGAAGGTCCGCAATGCCGCGGTATTCGCCAACGCCGAATTCGAAGTCGTGGATAGTCTGACGGTGATCGGCGGCATCCGCTACACGAAGACGAAGCGTTCGTTCAACGGCTGCAGCGTCGATCCGGGCGACAATAATTTCAGCCCGTTCTGGAATCGCATCTTCGCGTTCGCGAACCTCAATCTCGGCGCGGGCGATTGCTTCGTCTTCACCCCGAACTTCCCGGAGGTCTATCGCGACGAACGGATCGTCGATACGCTCAGCGAGGATAATATCTCGTGGAACGTCGGCGCGAACTATAAGACGGGCGGCGGCACGCTGTTCTACGGGCGTGTCTCGCGCGGCTACAAGGCTGGCAGCTATCCGAACGTACAGGCTGCGAACTACAGCCAGTATCTTCCCGTGAAGCAGGAATCGCTGCTCGCCTACGAGCTTGGCGTGAAGGCGCCGTTCCTCGATCGCAGGGCGAACGTGTCGGCAGCCGTGTTCTATTACGACTATTCGGACAAGCAGCTGAAAGGCCGCGCTCCTGATCCCGTGTTCCGCGATCTCGACGCGCTCGTGCAGATCCCGAAGAGCGAAGTCAAAGGCGCGGAAATCGAGCTCAATCTGCGTCCGGTCGATGGGCTGACCCTGTTCGGTGGGGCGACCTACATCAAGAGCCGGATCAAGGATTATACGGCGGTGGTCACATTTGGTGGAACTCCGCTGGATTTCTCCGGTCAGGCTTTCCCCTATTCGCCGAAGCTGACGATGATCGGCGACATTCAGTATGATTTCCCGATCGGCAGCGCCTTGTCGGCCTATGTCGGCGCTTCAGCGACCTACAACAGCCGCACCAGCGCGGTGCTCCGCAACCGGACAACGGCGACGATCACCCGTGACAGCTTGTTCGACGTCAATGCCTACACAACGATCGATGCGCGCGCGGGCATCTCATCGGCGGACAAGACATGGACGGTTTATGCGTTCGGCCGGAACCTTACGGACAAATATTACTGGACGAACGTGCTCGACAACGTCTCGTCGATCGTCCGCTACACGGGACGGCCCCGGACCTACGGAATTGGCGCGCGCTACGCCTTCTGAGCGACGACGACGGTAGCCAACATATGGAGATGAGCGGTGACCAAATTATATGAGTCATTCGAAACGTTCCAGAACCCGATCATGGAAGGGGTCGGGCCTGTCGCGGATCGGGTTATCGAGCGGGATCAGGCTGTCGAGCTTCCCGCCCATATCGAGGTCGTCTCTTCGGACAATCACTGGGAGATTACCGAGGATATTTTCTACGAGAATTTCCCCGATCATCTGAAGGAGCGCGCGCCACGCGTCTGGTTCGACGGTTATTGGCGAATTGGCCGGCCGGGGGTGAAGGAAGCCTTCGGTCTCGGCAGCAAGATCGAGGAGACGCTTACGAAGGGCTTCACGCCCACCGCCTGGTCGCACGATGTCCGCAGACGCGATCTCGCCACGGACGGGATGACGAAGGAGATCGTCTTCCCGCAGAGCCTGCTCGGCTATGTCGATCCCGATCCGGAAATCCGTACGAACATCGCGCGGGTGTACAATAATTACCTCGCCGAGCAGCAGCGGATCAATCCGGACTTCGTCGGGGTGGGCCTGTGCACCAATTGGTGGGAGCCGGACCGTATCCAGCCTGCCCTCGACGAATTGATCGATCTCGGCATCAAGACCTTCATGATGCCGACCAAGCTGAAAGGCGCGGACGGCAAGCCGATCAACTATGCCGAAGAAATCATGTACCCCTTCTGGGACGCGGCCGCGAAAGTCGGGCTCCCGGTCTGTTTCCATGTCGGCGAGGCGCTGAACTTCGAAGGTCCCGGCGCCCTCGCGGCGGGGGCGTTACAGGTGTTCGCTCCGTTCCGCGGGCCGATCAGCGAACTGGTGTTCGGCGGGGTGTTCGACCGCAATCCCGATCTGCAGGTGGTATACGCCGAAGCGGGTATCGGCTGGGTGCTCCCATGGTTGCAGGATGCGGAAGCGCTCTATGACCTGTACGGCTCGCTGCTCGACAAGATCGATCACCGGCCCAGCTATTATTGGCGCAACAACTGCTACGCGACGTTCCAGGCTGATGAGCTGGGCCTTGCCCATATCGATGTGCTCGGCGCCGACCGGATCATGTGGGCGGCCGATTATCCGCATAGCGAAGGCACCTTCGGTTTCAGCCGCAAGGCCCAGAAGGTCGTCTACGACACGCTTGGCGAAGAAGATGCCAGGCTCGTCCTGGGCGAGAATGCGAAGCGGGTCTTCCGTTTGTGAGCGGTGACGCCGGACCCAACTGCTTCATCCGGCCATCATCGGGAGCATGTTCATGGGCGCGCTAAGCCTGGAGGATCGGCAGCAGATTCAGGATGTCTGCTACGCCTACTCATTCTATGTCGACAGCAAGCAATATCTCAAATGCCCCGACCTGTTCACTGAGGATGGCGTGTGGGACGAAAGCTGTCTCGGATTGCCGATCGCCAACGGCAAGGACGCAATCCGCGCGGGCTTCGGTGCCGTCAGGCCGGGGGATCTCATCTATTTCATCCATTTCGTGACGAGCATCTGGATTCATGAATCCAGCAGCGAACATGCGAAAGCGATCTGCTATCTGCGCGGGGAGGGCTGTTTCCGGAACGGCGCTCAACCGGTCATTCGCGGCTATTATGACGATCATTACGTCAAATCAGGCGATGGCTGGCTTCTCAAGACGCGCAAACTGGTGCCCTTCGCGCCGCCTGCAGGCTGGGATTTCCCCTGGGACCCGGAATGACCGGCTGACACTGGCGAAAATGTCTGGGGCCAGTAAGATGGCGGCCATGTTGGCTCGATCCTCCCTGCTGATCGCGGTTGTCACATTGGCGTCCGCGATGGCGCTTGCCGCCGATCCGCCTGCCGGAACCGCCAAGGGACAATCGCAGATGAGCGTCGGCTTCACCCCGCCCGATAAGAAGGCGGACGGGCCGAGGCCCTGGACCCGCGAGGATCTCTACCGCGCCCGCCGCGCGCGGGAGCGGCAGTCCGACGCGCTGCCCCGTTGTGAACAGGACCGGCTGCTCACCGACAAGACGCCCTGCGATCCGAACCGCTAGAGCGCTGGCAGCGGGCGCCGCCTAAATCCTAGGACGGATCGACATTCAGGTCAGGCTGAGTCGAAAATGGTGGTTTTTCGTGACCCGGAGCGCAGCGTACTCACTGTACGTGAGCACCGGAAGCGCGGAAAATCGCCATTTGCAGGCCAGCATCACCTGAATGTCGATCTGTCCTAATGCTTCTGCTGCGTCATCCGGTCGACATAGGCGATGCCGATGGCCGAGAGAATGAAGATGGTGTGGATGATCGTCTGCCACATGATCCCCTCGCCCGTGATCGGCGCATCGGGCCGGCCGAGCCGGGAGGCCTCGATAAAGGTCCGCAGCAGGTGGATTGAGGAAATGCCGATGATCGCCATCGCCAGCTTCACCTTGAGCACGCCAGCATTGACGTGGCTGAGCCATTCGGGCTGGTCGGGATGCCCCTGAAGATTGAGCCGGGAGACGAAGGTCTCGTAGCCGCCCACGATCACCATGATCAGCAGGTTCGAGATCATCACCACATCGATCAGCCCGAGCACCACCAGCATGATGTCCTGCTCGCCGAACGAACTCGCATGCGTGACGAGGTGCACCAGTTCCTTGACGAACAGATAGACGTAGACGCACTGCGCGACGATCAGGCCGACATAGAGCGGTAGCTGGAGCCAGCGCGATCCGAAGATCAGCGTGGCGAGGGGGTTGAGACGGGGGGCGGCTGGCTGGGTCATGCCGCGTCGCCTAGCAACATGATCGGAGGCTTGCCAGCGGCCCTGCCCTCGGTTCGTCTCAGCGATCGAGGGTTTTGACGCGGCGCATCAGCCCAGGCTGCGCAGCGCCGGGATCAGTTCGTCGAAATGGTCGATCAGCCGGTCGGCGCCGAGCTCGTGGGGTGGTCGGTCGGAAAAGCCGAAGCTCACCGCCACCGTCGGGATATTAGCGTTTTTGCCGGTCGTCGTGTCAGTGATCGAATCGCCTACGAAGGTCGCGCGCCCTCCACCGGCTCTCGCGATTGCTTCCAGCAGCGGTGCGGGGTCGGGCTTGCGGACGCCCACAGTGTCGCCTCCCACCAACGCATCGAACCGATCGTGCCAGCCGATCGCGTCAAGGAACAGCCGGCTCAGCCCTTCGAGCTTGTTGGTGCACACCGCGAGCTTGACGCCCATCGCGGCCAGCTCATCCAGCGCGGTGTTGAGTCCCGGAAATGCCGTGCTGCCGTCGCAGATATGATCGGCATAATAGTCGAGGAAGATTGGAAAGCCGGCGTCGATCAGCTCCTCGGTCATCTCGCCTGTCGCCGACAGTCCCTTCTGAAGCAGGGCCCGCGCGCCATGGCCGACCATGTGGCGCACCGACTCTTCCGGTATGGTCGTCCGGCCAAGCTGGACGAGCGCGTGGTTGAGCGCGGCGGTGAGATCGGGGGCGGTGTCGGCGAGCGTTCCGTCGAGATCGAACACCACCACGTCGAAGGGAAAGTCGGTCATGCCAGCCGCCATGCCCCGCCCGATATGGAAATGGCAAGATTTCCGTGGCATGGGCCTTTCCATGTCGTTTTCCCCCATCGCCGCTGTCATCCTCGCCGCCGGGAAGGGCACGCGGATGAAGTCGGACCTGCACAAGGTTCTCCATCCCCTGGCCGCCCGGCCGATGCTCGGCCACCTGATGGCAAGCGTCGACAGCCTCGATCCGACCGCCAAGGTGATCGTCGTGGGCAGCCAGCGCGAGCAGGTCGAGCGGTTTGCCGCTGGCCATGCCGCCAGCGTGGTGGTGCAGGAACCGCAGCTCGGCACCGCCCACGCCGTCCAGCAGGCGGAACAGGCGCTTGGCGGTTTCGAGGGCGATATCCTGATCCTCTACGGCGACGTTCCGATGCCGCGCATCGCGACCATGCGGAGCATGATCGAGCGGTTGAATGCGGGCGATGCGCCGGTCGCGGTCGTGCTGGGCTTCCGCCCGCCAGATCCGCTCGCCTATGGCCGCATCATCGCCGACAAGGACGGCGCCATCGAGAAGATGGTCGAATATAAGGATGCGAGCGAGGCGGAACGCTCGGTGACGCTTTGCAACAGCGGGCTGATGGCGGTGCGCGCGACCGATCTGTGGCGGCTGCTCGGCAAGGTTGGTAATGCGAATGCCGCCGGGGAATATTATCTGCCCGATATCGTCATGCTGGGGCTGGCCGAAGGGCGGCGCTCGGCGGTGATTGAGGGCGAAGCGTGGGAGGTGGCGGGCGTGAACAGTCGCAGCGAACTGGCCTCGGTCGAGGCGGACTGGCAGCAGCGTCGCCGCGCCGAGGTGATGGCGGCAGGCGTGACTCTCGTGGCGCCGGAAACCGTCTGGTTCGCGCAGGACACGGTGGTCGGCCGCGACGTCGTGATCGAACCCAATGTGTTCTTCGGCCCCGGCGTCACGGTCGGCGACGGCGTGACGATCCATGCCTTCAGTCATATCGAGGGCGCCACGATCGAGAAGGGCGCCGAGATCGGCCCCTTCGCCCGCTTGCGCCCCGGCGCGGAAATCGGCGAGGGCGCAAAGGTCGGGAACTTCGTCGAGGTCAAGAAAACCAGGATGGGTCCGGGCGCCAAGGCTAATCACCTGACCTATCTGGGTGACAGCGAGATCGGCGCGAACGCCAATGTCGGCGCGGGCACGATCACCTGCAACTATGACGGCTTCCTCAAATACAAGACCACGATCGGCGAGGGCGCGTTCATCGGGTCGAACAGCGCGCTGGTGGCGCCGGTGACAATCGGCAAGGGCGCGATCGTGGCGGCTGGATCAGTGGTTACTCATGATGTCGCTCCGGATTCGCTCGCTATCTCGCGAAGTGCGCAGGAAGCGAAGCCCGGCTGGGCGGCGTCGTTTCGTGCGGTGATGGCGGGGCGGAAGAAGGATAAGGGTTGATCTGATATCACGATATGATATCAAGATATCATGACTCGGATTCTCGCCGATTTGCCCGATGAGGATATTCAATGGCTCGACCAGCTAGCGGCCGAGCAGGGCAAGTCGCGCGCGGCCGTTCTGCGTGAGGCAGTGAAGGGATATCGGGTTCAGGCCGCACCCGCCAGCGGCAAGGGTTGGCTCGATCAGGCTTTTGGCATCTGGAAGGATCGCACGGACATCGGCGATGCCGTCGAGTGGCAACGCCGGGAACGCGCCTCGTGGACCCGGCCGTGGGATGACGATTATGAAGAAGTGAAGGCGGAATTTCCTGATCTGTTCGATGAGGAGGATGATCGCCAGCGCCAGGTCTATCTCGACAAGATCGCGGGGAAGAGCGCGAACGAGTGAGCGACTATTCCTTCGACAGCAACATCCTTATCTATGCGTTGGCTGGCGATCCAACGGCCTATGCCGAAATTGCCCGTGTCGATCGTCCCTGGATCAGCCGCGTAACCTGGATCGAATTGCTTTCGAAAGGAAATGACGAGAATATCCGCCAGATCGAGATCTTTCTGGGGGGCTTCTCGATCGACGAGGTTGATAGCCGGATCGCGAGTCACGCTGCGGCCTTGCGCCGGGAACGGCCACGCCTGAAACTGGCTGATGCGGTGATCCTCGCATCGGCGCAAATCAACCATCGCATCCTCGTTACAAACAATATCAAGGATTTTCCGGCAACGATGCCGGGGATTCGCGTTCCCTACCAGCTTTGAAAGTCCAGTCTTATGTGCGGCATCATCGGCATTGTCGGATCACGCGAAGTCAGCCAGCGGCTGCTGGACGGGCTGCGTCGGCTCGAATATCGCGGTTATGACTCGGCGGGCATCTGCACGATCCACGACGGCCTGCTCGACCGCCGCCGCGCCGAGGGAAAGCTCGACAATCTCTCTCGCAAGCTCGATGCCGAGCCGCTCCCCGGCCTGATCGGCATCGCCCACACCCGCTGGGCAACCCACGGCGCGCCAACCCAGGACAATGCCCACCCGCACGCGACTGGCGAGGTCGCACTGGTCCACAACGGCATCATCGAGAATTTCAAATCGCTCCGTGACGAGCTGATCGCGCAGGGCCGCACTTTCACCAGCCAGACCGATACCGAGGTGGTCGCCCACCTGATCTCCGCCGATGTCGAGGCCGGCATGGCCCCGGCCGAGGCCGTGAAGAAGAATCTCAAGCGTCTCCATGGCGCCTTCGCGCTGGCGATCCTGTTCCGGCAGGACCCGGACCTTTTGATCGGAGCGCGGCTCGGTTCACCACTCGTCGTCGGCTATGGCGACAATGAAACCTATCTCGGTTCGGACGCGCTGGCGCTTGCCCCGCTCACCCAGCGCATCGCCTATCTCGAAGAAGGCGACTGGGTCGTCATCACCCGCGAAGGCACCCAGATATACGACCGCGACGACCAGCCGGTCGAGCGCCCGGTCGTGATCTCGGGCGTCACCGGTCTGTCCATCGACAAGGGCAACCACCGCCACTTCATGCTCAAGGAAATCTACGAGCAGCCGATCGTGGTGGCACAGACGCTCAAATCCTACCTCCGTCGCCTTGATGAAGAGGTGTCGCTGCCGATCCCCGATTTCGATTTGTCCACGATCAAGCGCGTTACCATCGTGGCGTGCGGGACCAGCTTCTATGCGGGCATGGTCGCCAAATACTGGTTCGAGCAGTTCGCCCGCGTGCCGGTCGATCTCGATGTCGCCTCCGAGTTCCGCTACCGCGAACCGGTGATGGAGGAGGGCGGCCTTGCTCTCTTCATCAGCCAGTCGGGCGAAACCGCCGATACGCTCGCCGCTCTTCGCCACGCCCGTGCCGAGGGACAGAAGATCGCCGTCGTCGTCAACGTGCCGACCAGCACCATGGCGCGCGAGGCGGATCTGCTCCTCCCCACCCATGCCGGACCTGAGATCGGCGTCGCCTCCACCAAGGCCTTCACCTGTCAGCTCGCGGTGCTTGCCGCGCTCGCCGCCAATCTCGCTCGCGCCAAGGGCCGGCTCGATCCGCGCGAGGAGAAGGAAATCGTCCGCCACCTTGCCGAAGCGCCGGCCGCGATCAACGGCGCGCTCGCCTATGACGAAGCGATCGAAGCGATGGCCCACACCATAGCTGGCGCGCGCGACGTCCTCTATCTCGGCCGCGGCACCGACTATCCGCTGGCGCTTGAAGGCGCGCTCAAGCTCAAGGAGATCAGCTATATCCACGCCGAAGGTTACGCCGCCGGTGAGATGAAGCACGGCCCGATCGCGTTGATCGACGAGAATGTTCCCGTCATCGTGATTGCTCCGTCCGGCCCGCTGTTCGAAAAGACCGTCTCGAACATGCAGGAGGTTCAAGCGCGCGGCGGCAAGGTTGTGCTGATCTCGGACTATGACGGCATCCAGGCAGCAGGTGAGGGGTGCATGGCGACGATCACCATGCCCAAGGTCCACCCGCTGATCGCCCCGATCGTCTACGCGATCCCCGTCCAGCTGCTGGCCTATCACGTGGCCGTGTTGAAGGGCACAGACGTCGATCAGCCACGCAATCTGGCGAAATCGGTGACGGTCGAATAGCTCTTGATCCGTTCAGGCTGAGCTTGTCGAAACCCCGTTCTTCTCTAAAGATGGGATATGACCAAGGTAACCGGCGGCTGCCATTGCGGTATTGTCCATTTCGAGGCGGATATCCCGGATGGGCCGGTCGAGCTTCTCGACTGCAATTGCTCGATCTGTTCTATGACAGGCTTCCTGCACCTGATCGTGCCCGACAGCCGCTTCCGATTGCTCGAAGGCCAGGGCGAGACCAGCACCTATCGCTTCGGCACGGGCACCGCGCGGCATATTTTCTGCAAGCAATGCGGTATCAAGAGCTTCTATCGCCCGCGTTCGCATCCCGACGGGATCAGCATCAATTATCGCTGTCTTGACGACGGCCATGGGCTCGACGTGACCATCGTGCCCTATGACGGCCGCGATTGGGAAACAGCACGGCAAGGTATCGGCTGATCCATGGCCCGGACCGCGACACGATCGCCGAGCGCCGGGCTTCTCCTCTATCGCTATGATGCGGATGGGCTTGCTGTCCTGCTGGTCCATCCCGGCGGCCCTTTCTGGCGCAACAAGGATGCCGGCGCCTGGCAGATCCCCAAGGGCCGTATCGAGGATGGCGAGGAGCCCGCCGCCGCCGCCGCCCGCGAGTTCGAGGAGGAAACCGGCATAGCCGTCGATGGCCCGCTCATCCCTCTCGGCAGCTTTCGGCAAGCAGGCGGCAAGCAAGTCCACCTCTTCATCGGCGAAGGCGATCTTGATCCGGCGGCGATCCAGAGCATCCTGTTCGAAGTGGAATGGCCGCCGCGCAGCGGGACGATGAAGTCCTTTCCCGAGGTTGATCGCGCATCATGGTTCGATCTCGCCTCAGCCAGGGCTATGATGCTGCCGAGCCAGGCCGTCGCGCTCGATCGGCTGGAGGAATTCTTGAAGCGCGACTGAGGCAGCCGGCATTCCGGTGATAGTCTGGCCGAACGACATCGCCCGCTTGACAGGCAAACCCAACATTCCTAAATGCGCCCGATCCCGAACGTCCGGCACCGGCGGCGCATCCAGCGCGCGCCGTTATCGTCCGTGGCGGGAATCATAGCGTCGAGATGGGGTGGATGCCAACCGCCCCGTGGAGCGAGGAGAAACATACAGTGGCACGTATCGCGGGTGTCAATATCCCGACCAACAAGCGCGTTGAAATCGCGCTGACCTATATCCACGGCATTGGGCGCACCAAAGCCAAGGAAATCACCGCCAAGCTCGGCATCACGCCTGAGCGCCGCGTTCAGGACCTTACCGATCAGGAAGTCCTTCAGATCCGTGAGACGATCGACGCAAGCTATCAGGTCGAAGGTGATCTTCGCCGCACCGTGTCGATGAATATCAAGCGGCTGATGGATCTCGCCTGCTATCGCGGCCTGCGCCATCGCAAGGGTCTGCCGGTCCGCGGCCAGCGCACGCATACCAATGCGCGCACCCGCAAGGGCAAGGCCAAGCCGATCGCCGGCAAGAAGAAGTAAGCGCCCGTCGCTCTCCAGATATAGGCAGGATAGAAAATGGCACGCGAACCTCAGCGCATTAAACGGCGCGAGCGCAAGAACATCACCGCCGGCGTCGCGCATGTGAACGCCAGCTTCAACAACACCATGATCACTATCACTGACGCGCAGGGCAATGCGATTGCCTGGTCGTCAGCTGGCATGATGGGCTTCAAGGGCAGCCGCAAGTCGACGCCTTATGCCGCCCAGGTCGCCGCCGAAGATGCAGGCAAGAAGGCCGCCGAACATGGCGTCCGCACGCTCGAGGTCGAGGTGAAGGGCCCGGGTTCGGGCCGTGAGTCGGCACTGCGCGCTTTGCAGGCGGTTGGCTTCCACATCACGTCGATCCGTGACGTGACCCCGATCCCGCACAACGGCGTCCGCCCGTCCAAGCGCCGTCGCGTGTGATTTGGCGGAGGCGGGCACGCCTCCGTTGTCCCAGTTTCAACGGCTCGGGTAATCCCGGCCAAACCCCAAGGGGACCAAAGTGACTGTCAATGCAAAGAACTGGCAGGAAATGAAGAAGCCCAACGGCCTCGAAAAGAAGGCTGGTGGGGATGGCAAGCGCAGGGCGACTTTTGTCGCCGAGCCGCTCGAGCGTGGCTTCGGCCTGACGCTCGGCAACGCGCTGCGTCGTGTGCTGTTGTCGTCGCTTCAGGGCGCGGCCGTCACTTCGATCAAGATCGAGAACGTCCTTCACGAATTCTCCTCGCTCGCCGGCGTGCGCGAAGATGTGACTGACATCGTCCTCAACGTGAAGCAGATCGCTCTCCGCATGCAGGGCGAAGGCCCGAAGCGGCTCCAGCTTTCGGCGACCGGCCCGGCCGAAGTCACCGCGGGCGACATCGCCACCTCGGGCGACATCGAAGTGATGAACCCCGATCTGGTGATCTGCCATCTCGACGAGGGCGCGACGCTCAACATGGAGCTGACCGCTGACGTCGGTAAGGGCTATGTCCCGGCCGCTTCCAACCGCCCGGCCGATGCGCCGATCGGCCTGATCCCGGTCGATGCGCTCTACTCGCCGGTGCGTCAGGTGTCGTACAAGGTCGAGAACACCCGCGTCGGGCAGGAGCTTGACTATGACAAGCTGACCCTGACGGTCGAGACCGACGGCACCATCTCGCCGGAGGACGGCCTGGCCTATGCCGCGCGCATCCTGCAGGATCAGCTCCAGCTGTTCGTCCACTTCGACGACGGTCTGGTCGCTGCTTCCTCGACGATCGGCATGGCGGCAGTGCCCGTCCATGGCGGCGCCGAGCCTGCGCAGGACACCAACCAGATCAACCGCTACCTGCTCAAGAAGGTGGACGAACTGGAACTGTCGGTGCGTTCGGCCAATTGCCTTAAGAACGACAACATCATCTATATCGGCGATCTCGTGCAGAAGACCGAAGCGGAGATGCTGCGTACGCCTAACTTCGGCCGCAAATCCTTGAACGAAATCAAGGAAGTGCTCGCTTCGATGGGGCTGAGGCTGGGCATGGAAATCCCCGGCTGGCCGCCCGAGAATATCGAGGAAATGGCCAAGAAGCTCGAACAGGAGTTTTGACGACTGGATTAATCCGGTCGTCATCCCGGGCTTGACCCGGGATCCCGCTTCTTCTGCAGCGGGCATTAGGCAGCGGGACCCCGGATCAAGTCCGGGGTGACGTTGCAGCAGGGTTTTGGGCGGTGGCCCGTTTGCACCGCCTGACCCGCAGTACCTGATACGGCTGCGGGACGAACGTGAAGGAAGAAGACCATGCGCCATCGTGTAGGCGGCCGTAAACTCCAGCGCACCGCGAGCCATCGCGCCGCGCTGTTCCGCAATCAGGCTGCGGCTCTCATCAAGCATGAGCAGATCACGACCACCCTCGCCAAGGCGAAGGAACTTCGCCCCTATGTCGAGAAGCTGGTGACGCTCGCCAAGAAGGGCGGCCTCTCCAATCGCCGTCTCGCGCACGCCCGCCTGCTCGACGATGCCCAGCTCAAGAAGCTCTTCGAAGTGCTCGCCGAACGCTATGCGAGCCGCAACGGCGGTTACATCCGCGTCATTAAGGCGGGCATCCGCGCCTCCGATGCAGCGTCGATGGCGATCATCGAATTTGTCGACCGCGACGTGTCCGCCAAGGGCCAGGACTCCGGTCCGGTTCAGAATGATGACGAGGACGAGCTCGAAGCGGCCTGATCCTCATCCCCAAAACAGTGAAAGGGCATGCGGCTGGCGTCGCGTGCCCTTTTTCTTTTTGACGATACGGACACCCTTTATCAATCAAGCCGCCATAGGGTCTCCCCGGAATTGGAGACTTGTATGCGTCACGATCTGGACCGCCTGATAAAGGAACATGAGGATATCTGCCGCCTCGCGGAAAGATTGATCGCCGCGGCCGAGGCGTCCCCGCGCGATCTCGACGATATCATCATGCTCAGGACCGAGCTCGCGATCGTGCTGCATGCGCATCTCGGCAAGGAAGACAGTTTCCTCTACGAAAAATCGATGCGCGAGAATGGCACGGATTTCGTGGCCGCACTCGACAAGTTCGAAACCGATTACGCGGCGCTGACCCGGGATTGGCAACTTTATCTCGAGGAATGGACCGCGGACGTGATCGCAGAGGATATCGATCATTTCTGCGCAACGACAGTTGAGATCATCGCCCGGCTTCAGGCGCGGGTTGCGCACGAAAATGGTCTGCTCTATCCGCTCGCGCTGCAGCAGGGACGCATCAAGCTGCGCGCCTGACGGTTCATCGCGCCGACAGCCCGTTTGGGCTACAAGGCCATTCTGTCGTGTGAGTCGGAGTGGTGGCGATGTTTAGGAAAACCCTGGGTTCGATCGCGATTGCCGCGATGCTCGCTGCCTCCGCGACGCCGGCGCTTGCGCGTCCCGGCCATGGCTGGGGCAATGGCTGGGGTGGCCATGGGGGTCGCTGGCATGGGCGCCATCATGGCGATGCCTTTGGCAATGTCCTGCTCGGAGCAGTGATCGCTGGCGGCCTTTTCGCGGCCGTCTCGGCGGCGTCGAAGGCGAAGCAGGATCGCGACAATGGCGTGGTCTATGGTGGCGATTCGTCCCGTGACGATGGTCCGGCCGATGCCCGCCGCGAGGATGCCCCTTCCAGCACACGTAACTGGTCCGATGCCGAAAATGACGCGGCCAATGTCTGTGCCGACAGCGCCGAGGCGCTCGCCTCCAAGCGCGGGGTGGACACCAGGGTCGACGACATCGACTTCATTGACCGCGACGGCGAAAGTTATCGCGTCGAGGGCCGCATGCAGGGGGGACGCCCGTTCAATTGCGGCGTCCGCAATGGCGAGCTGACCTACATCCAGTTCGATAGCCGGGTTGCGCTTCGCTGAGTTTTGTTGACCGCTGGACAGCCAGGGGCGAGCGCACTATCGGCTGCGCATGACGGCCCAGCACCACGAATCCATCCTGATCGTCGATTTCGGCAGCCAGGTCACCCAGCTCATCGCCCGCCGCGTGCGCGAGGCTGGGGTCTATAGCGAAATCGCTCCTTTCTCCGCCGCAGCAGAGGCATTTGATCGCCTGAAACCCAAGGGGATCATCCTCTCGGGGGGGCCAGCCTCGGTCGCCGATGCGGGAAGCCCGCGTGCGCCCGGCCATTTTTTCGAGGCCGGCATTCCCATCCTCGGCATCTGCTACGGCCAGCAGACGATGTGCCAGCAGCTCGGCGGCTCGGTCGTGCCATCCTCGGACGCACGTGAATTCGGCCGCGCCTTCATCGAGGTCGGCGCGCGCTCGGCGCTGTTCGACGGTCTCTGGAAAGAAGGCGAGCGGCATCAGGTGTGGATGAGCCACGGCGACAAGGTCGATGCGCTGCCGCCCGGCTTCAGTCCCGTCGCCTGGTCGGAAGGCGCGCCTTATGCCGTGACGTCGGACGAGAAGCGCCGCTTCTACGGCGTCCAGTTCCACCCGGAGGTCGTGCACACCCCCGACGGCGCCAAGCTGATCGCCAACTTCGCCCGCCACGTCTGCGGCCTTGCCGGCGACTGGTCGATGGCCGAGTTCCGCGAGACCAAGATCCGCGAGATCCGCCAGCAGGTCGGCTCGGGCAGGGTGATCTGCGGTCTCTCCGGCGGCGTCGATTCCGCAGTGGCGGCGGTGCTGATCTATGAGGCGATCGGCGAGCAGCTTACCTGCGTGTTCGTCGATCACGGGCTGATGCGGATGTGCGAGGCCGATCAGGTCGTCGGCCTGTTCCGCGAGCATTATGGCATCCCGCTCGTCCATGTGAATGCGGAAACCCTGTTCCTCAACGGTCTCAAGGGCCTCACCGACCCCGAAGCCAAGCGCAAGTTCATCGGCAAGACCTTCATCGATGTGTTCGAGGATGAAGCCCGCAAGATCGGCGGCGCTGAGTTCCTCGCACAGGGCACGCTCTATCCCGATGTGATCGAGAGCGTCAGCTTCACCGGCGGGCCTTCGGTGACGATCAAGAGCCACCACAATGTCGGCGGCCTGCCCGAGCGCATGAACATGAAGCTGGTCGAGCCGTTGCGCGAGCTGTTCAAGGATGAGGTCCGCGCGCTTGGCCGCGAGCTTGGCTTGCCGGACGTGTTCGTCGGCCGCCACCCCTTCCCCGGCCCCGGCCTCGCGATCCGCATTCCCGGCGAGGTCACAAAGGAACGCTGCGACATCCTCCGCAAGGCCGACGCGATCTATCTTGAGGAGATCCGCAACGCTGGCCTCTACGATGCGATCTGGCAGGCGTTCGCGGTGCTGCTTCCCGTCCGCTCGGTGGGCGTGATGGGCGACGGACGCACCTACGACAATGTCTGCGCGCTCCGCGCCGTCACCTCGACTGACGGCATGACGGCGGACATCTTCCCCTTCGACCCGCACTTCCTGAGCCGTGTCGCGACGCGGATCGTGAACGAGGTGCAAGGGATCAATCGCGTCACCTACGATTTCACCTCAAAGCCCCCCGGCACGATCGAGTGGGAATGATT
>CAYLIK010000025.1:0-28697 GCA_964383565.1 uncultured Sphingomonadaceae bacterium | reverse complement strand
GGCACGACCGCGGCTTAAGAGGCGGCCATGATACTCGTCATCGACAATTATGACAGCTTTACCTGGAACCTCGTCCATTATCTCCAGATGATGGGCGCTGAGGTCGAGGTGGTGCGCAACGACGCCATGTCGGCGGGCCAGGCGATCTCCTCGGGCGCGCAAGGCTTCCTGATCTCGCCGGGACCGTGCACGCCCAACGAGGCAGGCATCTCGCTCGATCTGGTGGCGGCCTGTGCCGACGCGGGCAAGCCGCTGCTGGGTGTCTGCCTTGGTCATCAGTCGATCGGCCAGTATTTCGGCGGCAAGGTCGTCCGCGCCAGCCGGTTGATGCACGGCAAGACGTCACCGGTAACCCACGATAATACAGGTCTTTTCCAAGGCCTGCCGTCGCCCTTCACCGCGACACGCTATCATTCGCTGGTGGTCGAGGACATTCCCGACGCGCTCCGCGTGAACGCGACCGCCGATGACGCGATGGTGATGGGTTTCCGCCATGTATCGCTGCCGATCCATGGCGTGCAGTTCCATCCGGAAAGCATCGCGACCGAGCATGGTCATGCGCTGTTGGCCAATTTCATGCGTCTGGCCGGAATCGACGCGAAGCTGCCGGCGGCGGCATGACCACCGCCACCCTCCTGCCCGACGCCCGGACGCCGCTCGACCCGCAGACGGCATTGGAGGCGTTCAGCGCGATGCTGGATGGCCGGACTTCGGACGAGGAAAATTTCCGCTTCCTCGCCGACATGGCCGAGCGCGACGAGACCAGTACCGAAATCGCAGCCGCCGCCCGCGCGATGCGCGAGCGGATGATCCGGATCAGCGCGCCCGAAGGCACCATCGACGTCTGCGGCACCGGCGGCGACGGCGCGCACAGCCTCAATGTTTCAACGGCGGTGGCGATCGTGGTCGCGGCCGCCGGGGTGCCAGTCGCCAAGCATGGCAACCGCGCGGCCTCCTCGCTGGCCGGCGGAGCAGATACGTTGGAGGCGCTCGGACTCGATCTTGACCGGGCTTCGGTGCGCGCCGAGGACAGTCTCGCCGATCTCGGCATCGCCTTCCTGTTCGCGCAGAAGCATCATCCGGCACTGGCGAAACTTGCGCCCGTCCGTAAGCGGATCGGCCGGCGCACGGTGTTCAACCTTACCGGCCCCATCTGCAATCCGGCTGGCGTGACGCGCCAGTTGATTGGCGTCGCCCGTCCCGATTTTCTGCCGGTCTACGCCGAGGCGATCACTGAGCTTGGCACCGACTCCACCATACTCGTGTCGGGCGACGAGCCGCTTGACGAGTTGTCCATCGCGGGACCGAGCACGATCGTCCGGATCGGCGCCTGCGGTAATGGAACGAGCCGTGTGACGGCTACGGACGCCGGCCTGCCTACCCATCCCCTCGCCGCCCTCAAAGGTGGCGACGCCGCTTTCAACGCCGCCGCGCTCCGTCGCCTGCTGGCTGGTGAAGAAGGCGCCTATCGGGACGCGGTGCTGCTCAATGCCGCTGCCGCTCTCATCGTCGCCGGCGAAGTGCCCGACCTTGCCGAGGGCGTAGAAGAGGCCGCCGAAACCATCGACAAGGGCTTAGCCAAGGCTCTGCTCGATTGCTGGATCGCCTTTTGATGGCGAATAAGCTGATCGAGATATGCGAGACGAAGCGCGGCCATGTCGCAGACCGCAAGGTCGCCGTCCCGTTCGCCGAGCTGGAAGCGCGCGCCCGCGAGCAATCGCCGCCGCGTGGCTTCCGCGCCGCGCTCGATCGAAAGGCAGTATCGGGCTATGGCCTGATCGCAGAAATCAAGAAAGCTTCACCGTCCAAGGGATTGATAAGAGAAGATTTTGATCCACCGACCCATGCGCGGGCTTACGAGATGGGCGGTGCGGCTTGCCTCTCGGTGTTGACTGACGAACCCTATTTTCAGGGTCATGACGATTATCTCATCGCCGCGCGCAATGCCTGCACTCTGCCGTGCCTGCGCAAGGATTTCATGATCGATCCCTGGCAGGTCTCCGAGGCGCGCGCGCTCGGCGCCGATGCGATCCTCATCATCGTCGCGGCGCTCTCGGACGCACAGATGTCAGAGATCGAAGCCGCTGCCATCGAGCATGGCATGGATGCCCTGATCGAAGTGCATGACGAAACCGAACTTGAGCGCGCATTGGCTCTCAAGTCGCGCCTGATCGGCGTAAATAATCGTGATCTCAGAAACTTCACGGTCGATTTTTCCAGAACCTATGAACTTGTCGGGCGCGCACCCGCAGGCTGCACGTTCGTCGCTGAAAGCGGGCTCGGCTCCAAAACCGATCTCGATGCGATGGCTGAGCATGGCGTGCGCTGCTTCCTGGTCGGCGAGGCGCTGATGCGGCAGGCCGATGTCGAGGCAGCGACCCGAAACCTGCTGACCGGTCGCTGACATGGCAGACAAGCTCACCCATATCGATGAAGCAGGCGCAGCGCGCATGGTCGACATATCCGCCAAGCCGGCAACCCAGCGTGAGGCGACGGCCAGCGGCCGGATCGATATGAGCGGCGATGCTCTGGCCGCGATCCGGGCAGGCACTGTCAAGAAGGGCGACGTGCTCAGCGTGGCGCGGATCGCCGGCATCATGGCCGCAAAGAAGACCGCCGATCTCATTCCGTTGTGCCACCCGCTGCCCATCTCCGGCGTAACGGTCGATCTGGCCCTTGACGACACCGGCGTGACCGCCACCGCGACGGTATCCACCACCCATGGCACCGGCGTCGAAATGGAGGCGATGACCGCCGTCTCGGTCGCGTTACTGACCATCTACGATATGGCCAAGGCGATGGATCGCGGGATGGTCATCGGCCAGATCAGACTGCTCGCCAAATCCGGCGGCAAATCGGGCGAATGGCGCGCAGCGTGACCGCGCTGCTTCCCGTTTCCGAAGCACAGGCCCGGCTGATCGCGCTGACCGAGCCACTGCCGATCGAGACCGTCCCCCTGATTGAGGCGAATGGGCGCTGGAATGCCGAGGCCATCTTCGCGCGCAGAACGCAGCCCTTTGCCGATCTTTCCGCCATGGACGGCTATGCGATCCGCTTCGCCGAGACGCCGGGTCCCTGGACTGTAATCACCGAAAGCAGGGCCGGATCCACCCTGCCCGCCCCGATCGCGCCGGGAGAGGCATGCCGCATCTTCACCGGCGCGCCGATGCCGCCCGGCGCTGACAGCGTCCTGATCCAGGAGGATGCAACACGCGACGGAGACCGGCTCATAATGTCCGGCGACGGGCCGGGCCGGGCTGGCAAGCATATCCGCGCGCGCGGCCTGGATTTTTCGGACGGCGACCAGCTGATCGAAGCTGGTACGTTGATCAGCGCTGCGCATCTCGGACTGGCGGCCGTCGGCGGACATGGCACGCTCAGCGTGCGCCGTCCGGCACGGGTGGCCTTGATCTCGACTGGCGACGAATTGATTCAGCCCGG
The DNA here is from genome assembly GCA_964383565.1 of uncultured Sphingomonadaceae bacterium. GTDB lineage: Bacteria > Pseudomonadota > Alphaproteobacteria > Sphingomonadales > Sphingomonadaceae > CANJQJ01. The sequence goes on along the minus strand of CAYLIK010000025.1, from coordinate 25,256 downwards.
CGCTGCAGGACAGCCGCATCAACTCCCCTCCTCCAATGCGCCGATGCTGGCGGCCCTGCTCGCCGGGCCAGGCGCAATCGTCACCGATCTGGGGATCGCACCCGACCGGCTGGACGCAATCGTTGAAATGATCGCTCGCGCGGTCGACGCCGACATCATCATCACGAGCGGTGGCGCATCAGTCGGCGATCATGATCTCGTGAAGCCCGCGCTTGAAGCCTCCGGCGCTGCGATCGATTTCTGGAAGGTTGCGATGCGGCCGGGAAAGCCGTTGATGGCCGGCACGCTTGGCAACGCGATCGTGCTGGGTCTGCCGGGCAATCCGCTGTCCGCGTTCGTGACGGCGAGCCTGTTCGCCCGGCCGCTGATCGCAGCGCTGGGCGGCGCCGCGAAACCCTTTGCGCCGGTCCGCCGCGCCCAGCTTGTCGAAGCGCTTGGCGCGAATGGCGACCGCGAGCATTATCTGCGCGGCATGTGGCATACGGACGGGGTTGCGGCAGTCGATGGGCAGGACAGCGCGATGCTCACCAATCTGACACGCGCAGGCCTGTTCATCGTCCGCCCCGCCCATGCGCCTGCATTGCGCGCCGGCGATATCGTGGACATCATCGACATCGCTTGACTTCGATGCGTTCGTTTCCTACACGTTCCCCGTTCGTTCCATGTGGGAGGCGGCGATGCTGACGCGCAAGCAATATGAGCTGCTTTGTTTTATCGACGAGAAGCTCAAGGAGACCGGGGTTTCGCCTTCATTCGAGGAAATGAAGGAGGCGCTCGATCTCAAATCGAAATCGGGCGTGCACCGCTTGATCAGTGCGCTGGAGGAACGCCAATTCCTCCGCCGCCTGCCCAATCGCGCCCGCGCGCTTGAGATCGTCAAGATGCCCGAGACGGGGGGTAGTGCGAAGGCGCCGGTCGCGAATGACACGGCACCGATGCATCCGCCCGCGCAGGCGCGCCCTGCGCCACCGGTTGCAGCCAACGACGTGCTCGAAATACCGCTGCATGGCCGGATTGCCGCGGGTCTGCCAATCGAGGCGCTGGAGGGACAGAGCAGCCTGTCGGTGCCCGCCGCGCTGCTTGGGCCGGGCGAACATTATGCGTTGGAAGTATCGGGCGATTCGATGGTCGAAGCGGGCATTCTCGACGGCGACTATGCGCTCATCCGCAAGGCCGAGACGGCGCGAGACGGCGAGATCGTGGTGGCGCTCGTCAACGACAGCGAGGCGACGCTCAAATATTTCCGCCGCGAAGGATCGATGGTGCGGCTCGATCCAGCCAATCGCAGCTACGATCCGCAGCGCTACAATCCGCAGCAGATACGGATCCAGGGGAAACTGGCGGGGCTGCTGCGGCGCTATTGAAGCGATCCTGCGAGTCGCCAGCCTCATCCTCATGCTGAACCTCGCTCAGCATGACGGGTATAAGGTGGGTTATTAAACCAACCGCGACTGGTGCAGCGCTGCCTCGATGAAGCTCGCGAACAGCGGGTGCGGATCGAACGGCTTGGACTTTAGTTCGGGGTGGAACTGGACGCCGACGAACCAGGGATGATCAGGCCGTTCGACGATCTCCGGAAGCTGCCCGTCCGGCGACATGCCCGAAAACACCAGCCCGCCCTTCTCCAGCACATCGCGATAATTGATGTTGACCTCATAGCGGTGACGATGGCGTTCCGAGACCTCGGAGCCGCCGTAGATCGATGCCGCATGGCTGTTGCCGGCCAGCTTCGCGGGATAGGCGCCCAACCGCATCGTCCCGCCGAGATCGCCGCCGGCCTCACGCTTCTGCAGACCCTCGGCTGACATCCATTCGGAGATGAGGCCGATCACCGGCTCCTCGGTCGGGCCGAATTCTGTGGTCGAGGCGTTGGCGATCCCGCCAAGGCTTCGCGCGCCTTCGATGCACGCCATCTGCATGCCGAGGCAGATGCCGAAATAAGGCACCTTGCGCTCGCGCGCGAAACGGACGCTGGCGATCTTGCCCTCGCTGCCGCGCTCGCCGAAGCCGCCCGGCACGAGGATGCCGTGCATCGGCTCCAGATGCGCCGCGACCTCGGCTTCGTCCTGCTCGAACAATTCGGCATCCAGCCAACGGATGTTGACCTTGACCCGGTTGGCGATGCCACCGTGGACCAGCGCTTCCTGCAGCGATTTATACGCATCCGGCAGGCCGACATATTTGCCGACCACCCCGATAGTCACTTCGCCTTCGGGATTATTCAGCCGATCCATGATGTCGTCCCACCGCGTCAAACGCGGCGATGCGGGATCGATCACGCCGAACGCGTCGAGCACCGCCTGATCGAGCCCTTCGGCATGATATTGCAGCGGCACGCCATAGATCGACTTCGCGTCGAGCGCGGGAATGACTGCCTTTGGCGAGACATTGCAGAATAACGCGATCTTGGCGCGCTCGCCATCCGGCAGCGGGCGTTCGCAGCGGCAAACCAGCACGTCCGGCTGGATGCCGAGCGACGTCAGTTCGCGCACGCTGTGCTGGGTCGGCTTGGTCTTGAGCTCGCCTGCGGCCGCGATATAAGGCACCAGCGTGACGTGGATATAGACCACGTTGGTCCGGCCCAGATCGGTGCGAAGCTGACGGATGGCCTCGATGAACGGCAGCGATTCGATATCGCCGACGGTGCCGCCGATTTCGCACAGCACGAAATCGACATCGTCGAGTTCAGCGCGGGCGAACGCCTTTATGGCATCGGTAACGTGCGGGATCACCTGCACGGTCGCGCCGAGATAATCGCCCCGCCGTTCGCGCGCGATGATCTGCTGATAGATTCGGCCTGAGGTGACATTGTCCGACTGGCGGCTTGGAACGCCCGTAAAGCGTTCATAATGGCCAAGGTCGAGATCGGTCTCGGCGCCGTCGTCGGTCACATAGACTTCGCCATGCTGATAGGGCGACATCGTGCCCGGATCGACGTTAAGATAGGGATCGAACTTGCGGATCCTGACCTTGTAGCCACGCGCCTGAAGCAGCGCCGCGAGGCTCGCCGCCATCAGACCTTTGCCCAAGGAAGAGACCACGCCGCCGGTGATGAATATGAACCGCGCCATGGGAATGAAGGATTAGCTCCGGAATTCGGACAAGAGCAAGGCGGCGCGCACGTCGCGCCGAAATTAATTGTGGATGACGTGCCTATTGCGCCAGCGGAACGGCGTTGTTGTCGGCCGGGGCCGGCGCAGGGGCCGCCGGGGTTGCAGGCTGGGCCGCCGGCGGAGCCTTGCGCGCCAGCGAGGTATCAATGGTCTGCGGCGCACGCTGCACGCTCGCCAGACCCGCGAGCACAATCGACATCAGCACGAAGATGGTCGCCAGAATTCCGGTCGCGCGGGTCAGGAAATCCGCAGCGCCGCGTGCCGACATCAGGCCGCTCGGGCTGCCGCCCATTCCGAGACCGCCGCCTTCCGAGCGCTGTACCAGGATCACGCCAACCAGCGCGGCGGCGATGATGGCGTGGATGACAAGCAGGAAGGTGAACATGGAAACGACGCTTTCGATGATTGAAGGCAGCGATCTAGTCGATCGTCGCCCCAGGTTCAACCGGGGCTCGTTCAACCGAGGCTAGCGGAGCCGCTCGGCATGCCAGCGGAGATGATCCTCCAGAAAGGTCGAGATGAAATAATAGCTGTGGTCGTAGCCCGCGTGGATCCGAAGCGTGAGCGGGATGCCCGCCGCCTTGCAGGCGACATCCAGCAATTCTGGACGGAGCTGATCGGCCAGAAACTGATCCGCGCCGCCCTGATCGACCAGCAGTTCCCCAACGCGCGCGCCATCCTCGATCAGCGCGACGGCGTCATAGTGACGCCACGCCGCCTGATCGTCGCCCAGATAGCGCGGCAGCACTTTCTTGCCCCACGGCACCTGCGACGGCGCCACGATCGGCGCGAAGGCCGAAACGCTGCGATAGCGGCCGGGATTGCGCAGCGCGATGGTGAGCGCGCCATGGCCGCCCATCGAATGGCCCGTGATCGCCTGACGATCCATGTCCGCAGGAAAATGCGCAGCGATCAGATCGGGCAGTTCGCGCTCGACATAGCTGCGCATCCGGTAATTCGCAGCCCAGGGTTCCTGGATCGCATCGACGTAAAAGCCGGCTCCCAGACCGAAATCATAGGCGCCTTCCGGATCATCCGGCACGCCTTCACCACGAGGAGATGTGTCCGGCGCCACGAAAATCAGACCGAGCTCGGCACAAGCCCGCCGAAACTCGCCCTTCTCAGTAACATTTGCGTGCGTGCAGGTAAGGCCGGACAGATACCAGACGACCGGCAGTTTCGCGCCTTCCGCATGCGGCGGCACATAGACCGAAAAGGTCATGTCCGTCCCGGTTTCCGACGAGCCATGGCGGTAGACGCCCTGCACACCGTCGAAGCAGCGGTTGGTGGAAAGAGTCTCGATCGTCATGCCAACCTCCGGCCTGTGCGAGCGCGGCCCGAAGGCCGGCATCGCCCTTATCTGAAAACGAAAAGATAGAGCAAAATGATGATCGGGATGGGAATGCCGATCAACCACAGCATTACGCCTTTCATGCCTGTTCTCCTTATCCAAGGCCGCACTGCGCGACGCCACGAAAGGAAAAACGAGGCCTTATGAGAGCTTGTTCCGCAAGGCGCAGGACACAGACCGCGCGCCGGGACACCGCCCAAGCCCTATCGGATCAAGGCGATGTCCCGAGGCATCAATCTTCAGGCTTCGAAGGTATAAGCGCAGACCTTGTTTCCGGCCGGATCGCGCAGATAAGCCGCATAGGCATCAGGCAGGTGGCCGCGCGGGCCGGGAGCGCCTTCATCGACGCCGCCGGCGGCAAGGCCCGCGGCATGGAATGCGGCAACGTCAGCTTGGCTGGACGCTGCAAATCCGATCGTAACACCATTGCTGGAAGGAGCTTCCCCGTTGCCGGGACGCAGCACGAGCAACGCGGGCTTGTCCTTGCCGTATAGCATAATTGAGTCGCCGAAAGGCCCCAGGTTATTCACACCCAAAGGCGCGAGGGCCGCATCGTAGAATTTGGTCGATGTAGCCAGATCGGTCGCGCCGACGCAGGCATGCGAAAATACGCCATCACCGGAAATCACTGCCATGATATTTGTCCTTTTCTATCGTTCTTGTCAGTAAACCACGACGGAGCGGATGCTCTCGCCGGCGTGCATCAGATCGAAGCCCTTGTTGATCTCCTCGAGGCTAAGGACATGGGTGATCATCGGATCGATCTGGATCTTGCCGTTCATGTACCAGTCGATGATCTTCGGCACGTCGGTGCGGCCCTTGGCGCCGCCGAACGCCGTACCGCGCCAGTTGCGGCCGGTTACGAGCTGGAATGGCCGGGTGCTGATTTCCTTACCCGCTTCGGCCACGCCGATGATGATGCTCGTCCCCCAGCCGCGGTGGCAGGCTTCAAGCGCCTGACGCATCACTGTGGTGTTACCGGTGCAATCGAACGTATAGTCCGCTCCGCCGTCAGTCAGCGCCACGAGATGCTGGACGATGTCGCCTTCCACGTCCTTGGGATTGACGAAGTGCGTCATGCCGAACTTGCGGCCCCATTCCTCACGCGCGGGATTGATGTCGACGCCGACGATCATGTTGGCGCCCGCCATCTTTGCGCCCTGCAGCACATTGAGGCCGATCCCGCCCAGACCGAAGATGATGACATTGTCGCCCGGAGCGACCTTGGCGGTGTTGACCACTGCGCCCACGCCGGTCGTCACGCCGCAACCGACATAGCAGCTGGTCTTGAACGGTGCGTCCTCGCGGATTTTCGCGACCGCTATTTCGGGCAGGACGGTGAAGTTCGAGAAGGTCGAGCAGCCCATATAATGGAAGATGGTCTGGCCCTTGTAGCTGAAGCGGCTGGTTCCATCCGGCATCAGGCCCTTGCCCTGGGTCGCGCGGATCGCGGTGCAGAGGTTGGTCTTGCCCGACAGGCAGCTTTTGCACTGGCGACATTCGGGCGTGTAGAGCGGGATCACATGATCGCCGGGCTTTACCGACGTGACCCCAACGCCGACCTCGCGCACGATACCCGCCCCTTCATGGCCGAGGATCGACGGGAAGATGCCCTCACTGTCGAACCCGTCGAGCGTGTAGGCGTCTGTATGGCAGATCCCGGTGGCCATGATTTCCACCAACACCTCGCCCGCCTTCGGGCCTTCAAGATCCAGTTCCACGATCTCAAGCGGCTTCTTGGCCTCAAATGCTACGGCGGCACGTGTCTTCATGCTTCGTCTCCACGATTTATGGCGACCGATTAGGCGCTTTCTCGCGCGCTGAAAATCCATCGAGGATTGAAAAGATCTTTGCTGTATAGCAATAATGATCACATGATCGAACGCTGGGAGGGGATAGACTGCTTCGTTGCCGTGGCTGACACGGGCAGCTTCACGCGCGCCGCAAGCCAGCTGGGCATTTCGATCTCGCAGGTAAGCCGCGAGGTCAGCCGGCTCGAAGCGCGACTCGGCGCCCAATTGCTCAAACGAACCACCCGGCGGGTTTCGTTGACTGAAACCGGCCGCCTGTTCGAGCAGCGATGCCGCCGGCTTATTGCCGAGCGGGACGATGCGTTCGATGCCCTGACCGCTAACGATCGCGAGGTGAAAGGCCATCTTCGTCTGACCTGTCCCGTCGCTTATGGCGAGCGCCAGATCATCCCCCTCATCAACCGCTTCATGGCCGATTTTCCGGCGATCAGCATCCATGTCGAGCTCAGCAACAGCGTGCTGGATATCCTTTCGGAAGGCTTCGACCTGGCGATCCGTATCGACGAGGCGCCAGACCGCCGACTGGCGCGCACCTTGCTGGCCTCGCGCACGCTATATTGCTGTGCGGCCCCCGATTATCTGCGCCGTCGAGGGGTGCCGTCTTCCTTGACCGAGCTGGACCTGCACGATGCCTTGCAAGGATCGGCGCGCCACTGGCATTTCATGTCCAATGGCCATGAGCAATTGATCACGCCCCGTTCGCGTTGGCGGTGCAACAGCGGCTTCGCGGTGGTTGAGGCTGCGCTCGACGGCCTTGGAATCTGCCAGCTTCCGGACTTCTATGTCGCATCGCATCTGGCGTCGGGCGCACTGGTCGAAATCCTGCAGGCACACCGGCCGCGCGATCAGGAAATCATGGCTGTTTATCCCGTCCGCGCCAGACAGCCTGTAGCCGTTACGAGCCTGATCGATTTCATCCGTTCCGGATTGGCCGAAAGCGCCTGACGCTCCGGATCCTCCGCCGATAACGCTATCACCTGCCGCACATACAAAAAGGGCGAGCCTAAGCCCGCCCTTTTATTCGAACGAAGAGAAAATCAGAACGCGGCGTAACGCTCGTTGCCGATAAAGCCCATCTTCTCGACGCGAGCCCGCTTGGTGATCGCGAGCACTTCATCGACGACCACGTACCGCGCCTGCGAATCCGGCTCGAGGTGAAGCTCCGGAATCGGGTTCATGCTCTGTGTCAGATCAAGATACTGGCGCAGCACGACCTTGTTGATCGGCGTGCCGTTCCAGAAGATCGTTCCTGCGGGATCGATCGTCACCTTGTTCTTCACCGGATCGATCGGCGGCGGAGTTGGGTCATTGGTATCGACCGGAAGATCAAGCTTCACCGCATGCGTCTGGATCGGGATGGTGATGATGAACATGATCAACAACACGAGCAGGACGTCGATGAGCGGCGTCATGTTCATATCCATCATCGGCTCGCCCTCAGGGGTGCCGCCGGAGCCCATTGCCATATTAAACTACTCCTGAATTCCGGTCACAGACGGCTGGCGACATAGCCAGCAGGCGGTTCGGAGATGAAGCCGACCCGAGCGAAGCCTGCGCGCTGCATTGTGAATATTGCCCCTCCGATACAGCGGTAAGGCGTGTTCACGTCTCCACGAATGTGCGCTTCGGGCAATTCGACGCCAGGCGCGGTGGGGCCGCCCTGCTTATCGATTTCAAAGCGCAGTTTGGCGACCGCGCGATCAATCAACTCCTGGGCGTTGACCTTGGTTTGCCCCCAATAAACCTCGCAATTGCCCCTGGCGTCGGCTCTGATTGAGAGCGAGACGTTTTCGGGCTTCGTCGTGGTCGGTTCGAAAACCACCTTGGGAAGGTTCACCGGAACGGTCTGAATAACCACCGGAACGGTAATCAAGAAGATGATCAGCAGCACCAGCATGACGTCCACGAGCGGAGTCGTGTTGATTTCCGACATCGGGGCTTCGTCTTCGGCGGGGCCTGCACTCATGGCCATGGAGATATCATCCTATCCAAAACTTAATCGCGGGGCCGGCCGGAGCCGGCGCCGAGGCAGCGACAAGGGCAGCGAACCTGAAAAATTCGCTGCCTCCTTGAACGCGCTTACGCCTTGGCGGCTGCCGGAGCCGGCTTGGCGGGAGCGGCGGCACGCGGTGCCGCAGAAACCGGCTTCACCGCGCCATTCGAAACCATGTAGCCATGGAGATCGGTGGCGAAGGCGCCAAGCGACTCGGAAACCGCCTTGTTGCGGCGCACGAGCCAGTTGTAGCCCAGAACTGCGGGAACGGCCACGGCCAGACCAAGCGCGGTCATGATGAGAGCCTCACCAACCGGGCCAGCGACGGCATCGATCGAAGCCTGACCGGCAGCGCCGATCTTGATGAGCGCGCGGTAAATACCGATGACGGTACCGAACAGACCGATGAACGGCGCGGTCGCACCGACGGTCGCCAGGAACGCGAGCCCGCCGCCGAGCTTAGCATTAATCGCAGCCTGGCTGCGCGCGAGCGAGCCGAGCAACCAGTCATGCTGGTCGATAGGGTCGGTCAGCTTGGTGTGCTGGTCCTGAGCGATCAGGCCATCGTCCACGACTTGGCGATAGGCGCTGTTCTTCTCGAGCTTGGTGGCGCCGTCGCGCAGCGAAGGAGCGCCCCAGAACGACGCGCGCACGCGCTTGCCCTGATTGATGATCTTCTGCTGCTCAAGCAGCTTGGTCAGCATGATGTACCAGGAACCCGCCGACATGATCACCAGGATGATGAAGGTGGCCCAGGCAATCGTACCGCCCTGCTCGAGCGCAGCCCAAAGGCCGTAAGGATTTTCCGCACCGGGGGCTGCCGCCACGGCCGGGGTGGCGATGATCGCGGCGGCACTTGCTGCCACAGCTGCTCGGGTAGCCATGATTGTAACTTTCCTCTTCGTTCGCAGTTCATAAATAATGGCCCGCCCCGGCGTTCAGCCAGAACGGGCCACGGTAATTACTCGGGAATTTGCCAGCGTGTACGGCCGGCATAGCTCGACGCGATGGCATTGCCGGCGGTGTCCAGCGCAGGCTTGAAACGCGCGCGGCGGGGCAACAGGCGGCAAGTCTGGTCGTCCAGAGCGGTCGATCCGCTAGACTGCGTGACAGTACAGCTGGTGACCTTTCCATCGAGCCCAATGCTAAGCCGATAACCCGTAACGCCCTGCACCCCTTCACGGATGGCGGAGCTGGGGTAGTCGTCCGTCGACAGCCATTCCTGCGGCTTGCCACGCGGCTGCGGCGGCTGAGCCAAAGCTGGCTTCGGCGGCGCAGGCGGCGCTTGCGGCGTGATGACAACAGGAACCTCGCGCACCGTTTGCATGGGCGGGGTCACGATGACCGGCGCCTGCACGATCGGCGGCGGCGCAACCATGGGAGGCGGCTCGAACTTCTGCTCCGGCGGTGGGGGCGGCGGCTGCTCGGGCGGGGGTGGCGGCTCTTCCTGAACGTCGAAAGTCTTAAGGTCGTCAGCGACCTTCTTTACGACATTGTAAGCGAGACCCGTAATGAAGGCGTAGCCTATCAACGCATGGAAGAGGACGACGAAACCTATCGCCACCATCCGGCGGGAACTCATCGATTGATCAGCGTATGCCATCCAGGAACCCTAACTCCTTGTCCAACTTCCTACCGTGGGCAAGCCTACGTTGCGAGCTTTGCTTAGCGACCGCGCCGTAACGCCAGCTTGGCTGATCTGCCTCGGCGTTTCGTCTCTATCGCGGCAGGCGAGCCGACGCAAATGCTTTGTTAACGGCTTGAAACGGTGCTTGTAAGCATGCCACAAGGCTTCGACAAGCCTGATCAAAATGCCAATACCTACAGGGATGTTCCATTGAGGGATCAGATTCTCACCACCGCGGCGGCGCTGTTTTTACTTTTTGCTCCCCCTGCCGATGCCGAAACGACCAAAACCGTTGAAACATCAAGCTTTTCCTATGCGGACATTGCTGATGCGACGAGCCTGGCGCCGATCGTCGCGATCGCCACGATCGACAAGGCGAAGCATCTGAAGGGCGACCTTGTCGTTGGATTGCCCGAAGGACGCGCCAGGTTCCTTGTCAGGGCGAAGGTGGTGGCGCTGCTCAGAGGCGACACCGGATTGCCGGCGCGAATCGAATATCTTCTCGACGTCCCGCTCGATGCAAAAGGTCGGCCGCCGAAGATCGCTAAACGGAAGGTCGTGCTTGCTGGCGCGCCGGTCTCTGGCAAGCCCGCGAGCATCCAGCTCGTCTCGTCCCGCGCGCAGATCGACTGGAGCCCCGAGGTCGAAGCGCGCGTGCGGGCGATCGTGACCGAAGCGATCGCGCCCGATGCGCCGCCGCGCATCATCGGCGTCGGCAATGCGTTTCACGTGCGCGGTTCGCTGCCCGGTGAGAGCGAGACGCAGATATTCCTGAAGACCGTCGGCAGCCAGCCGGTCTCGCTCAACGTGCTGCGCCGCCCGGGCGAAGAACCGCACTGGGCCGCCGCGCTCGGCGAAATGATCGATGACGCGGCGAAAGCGCCCCAGCGGGACACGCTGCTCTGGTATCGGCTGGCCTGCTTCCTACCGCCTGCCCTGCCCGCAGCCAGCATCGCTAATCTCGACGCCGACGATGCGGCAGCCGCCAATGCTGATTACCGCTATGTTATCGGGGCGCTGGGAACCTGTGATCGCACGCCCTAGCTGAGCAACGTCAGTACGACGAAATCTCCACGCCCACTCCGGCACAGTCAGGGTAGACGTCCGGTTTCCGGGTGGACACGCGCAGGCGTTTGACCCCCGCACGGGCGGCGATCGCCGCATAGATCGCGCGCGCCAGGGTTTCCTGAAGATTATAATGCTGCGCCTGCACGATTCGCACGACATCGGTGCGGACATTGTCGTAATTCCATGCCGAGCGGACCTCGTCGTCCGCCGCAAAAAACGCGTCGTCCAGCCATATATCGATTGAAATGATCAGACGTTGCCCAACCCCGATCTCGAAATCATGGAAGCCGATGTTCGCGATCACCTCGAGGTCGTCGAAGAAAATTCGGTGCGATTTGGGGGCCAGTGCGTCGGGGACAATGCCGGCCAGGCTGTCGGTCATCATTCGTCCCCTATGAATTGAACATCGCGCGGAAGGCGCAGGAATCGTTGGCCGCCATCTAAGGTGATCGTCTGGCCTGTAAAGGTGGGAGTTGCGATGATGAAGCGGAGCGCGGCGATGATCTGATCCACCGTCACGCCACGCCGAAGCGCGGTCATCGCATGAACCTGATCGAAATTCTCGCGGCTCTGCGGTCCGGATACAAGCGTGACCGAAGGCGCAATGGCGCAGACGCGAATCGCGCGCGCGGCAAGCTTGCGCGCGCTGATTTCGGTCAGACCGGCTAGACCCATCTTCGACAATGTATAGGTGAAGAAGTCCGGATTGGGATGTTCGAGCTTGGCGTCATGCAGGTTCACGATCACCCCGCCCTCGGGCGCCATTTCGGCGAACATCCGGGTCAGGAGCGCGGGCGCGCGCAGGTTCGTATCGAAATGCGCGGCCCAGCTTTCGATCGTGAAATCATCGAGATCGTCGTGCACGAAACGCGACGCGTTATTCACGAGCAGGCCGGGCGGCGGCATCCCATCCAACGCGGCGCGAATCGGACTGATCGGATCGGATTGCGCAAGATCCGATACCGCTACGCGCGCGCCGGGCACGTCGGCGGCCAGCGCCTCTGCGTCGGCCCGGGAGCGGTGGCAATGGATCAGCAAAGTCCAGCCGTCCGCGGCCAGTGCGCGGGAGATCGCGGCGCCTATCCGCCTCGCGCCGCCGGTGACGATCGCGGTGCGCGGGAATGCCAATTCAAATGTCATGGGGCGGGGTTAGCTGCTGCCCGAAAATCGAGCAAGCCGGGACCGCACGCCCTCCCAAGCGGGAAAAGGCCGCTTACTCACAGCTTATCCACAGCTTATCCCCAAGGGCTGGGGATAAATTTTCCGCACTGGCCGTCATGCCAGTGCAACATGATTCAGCTTTCATTCCCGATGATGGACGCTAAAGCCGTCCCCTCCCCGTTCCACCTGCTGAATGAAATCCGGTTGATCGATATCCAGCCCCTTGCCGCCGCCGGCCACGATGCGGTCGAAGATTTGCTCGATGCCGCCTTTGGGAAGGATCGCCACGGTCGTACAGCCTATCGGCTGCGCACGGGAACGCGAGCCATTCCGGAACTGTCCTTCGCCGCCTTCGATGGCGACACTCTGGTCGGCACGCTGCAAAGCTGGCCTATCGCACTGACCAACGACATGTCAGGCGCCGACCCGCAACCGCTGATAATGGTCGGCCCCGTGGCGGTGCTGCCCGAACGCCAGCGTTCAGGCATTGGGCGCGCTCTGATGGAGCAGCTCGTCCGGACGGCCGATGCGAACGGCGAAGATGCGCTCATGCTGATCGGCGATCCGGAATATTATAATCGCCTGTTCGGTTTCAACGCCGTCCATACCGGCGGCTGGGATGTGCCGGGGCCAGTTGAACGCCATCGGCTGCTCGCGCGGCTCACCAGCCAGCGATTGCATGATGTGAAAGGAATGCTGGGGCCAGCGGCCCATGCCGATGTCGCGGCTTTGCGCTGACCGTCCGGATCGCCTAGCATCGCCGCGATGCCCGAGACCCAAGCCCCGCCCGACCTGGAACAGCTGTCGCTTGCTGAAATCGCCAAGCTGGTTTCCGAACGCCGCCTGCCCCCGGTCGAGCAATGGAACCCGACACATTGCGGCCATAGCGACATGCGCATCGCGCGCGACGGGACCTGGTTTCATCAGGGCAGTCCGATCGGCCGGCCGGCAATGGTGCGGCTCTTTTCCAACATCCTGCGCCGCGAGCCGGATGGCAGCTTCGTCCTGGTCACGCCTGTCGAAAAGCTCGACATCGATGTGGAGGACGCACCGTTCATCGCTCTCTCACTTAAAAGCGAGGGCGCTGGCCGCGACCGGAGGCTGGCGTTTCAGCTCAATACCGGCGACGCGGTGATCGCCGGCCCGGCGCATCCTCTCCGCTTCGAAATGCGCGAAGAGGGACCGAGACCCTATATAGAAGTGCGCGATGGGCTGGATGCGCTGCTGGGCCGTACAGTCTATTATGAGCTGGCCGAACTGGCGCTTGAGGAGGGTGAGACCCCACCCGGATTGTGGAGCGATGACGTCTTTTTCCCGCTAGAGCCCGCTGCATGACACTTGCGGAACGGCTGCGAGGCCAATTGTCCGAAACGAGCTCCCATGTCCCGCTATATCGGGGGGACGATGTCATGGTTACGGAAAGCGCGCTGGTGCCGGCGGCGGTGTTGATCGCGGTGACGGATCGGGCGGATCCGGGCGTGCTGCTCACGCTTCGCAACAGCCAGTTGCGCAAGCATCCCGGTCAGGTGGCGTTTCCGGGCGGACGAATCGATCCCGGCGACGATGGCGCGATCGGTGCCGCCCTGCGCGAGGCCGAGGAAGAGATTGGCTTGCAACCCAGTCAGGTGGACGTGATCGGGCTGATCGACAGCTATCGCACGGTCACTGGGTATCTCATCACGCCGGTGATCGCCGTGGTGCGGCCAGACCTGACGCTGAATCCCCAGGCGGACGAGGTCGAGGCCATTTTCGAGCCGCCGCTGGCGCGATTGCTAGACGTGTCGAACTATGTCGAGCGTGAAACAGAATGGAATGGAAGCCAGCGCCGTTTCCGGGAAATGATGTGGAATGAGTACCGCATCTGGGGCGCGACTGCGTCAATGCTTGCCAATCTGGCAAGCCGGATCGGGCCATGGCGCTGAGACAGTTGCCTCGAACATATTGGAAGGATCGCGCCGGGCTAGCAGATCTGCTGGGCGCGCTGGGCGCCGACGCGGGCGACATACGTTTCGTGGGCGGGTTCGTCCGGGACAGCCTGCTGGGGATAGCGAGCGCCGATATCGACTGCGCGACCCGGCTGACGCCGAAGGACGTGCTGGATCGCGTCAAGACCGCCGGGTTCAAGGCCGTCCCGACCGGTATCGCGCACGGCACGATCACCGCAGTGCTGCCGTCGGGTCCGATCGAGATCACCACGCTGCGTCAGGATGTCGCGACGGACGGGCGCCGCGCCACCATCGCCTATACCGAAGATTGGAAGGCCGATGCCGCTCGGCGCGACTTCACGATCAACGCCCTGTCCGCAGATCCCGTCAGCGGGGACATATTCGATTATTTCGGCGGGCTCGCCGATCTGGAAGCCGGAAAAGTCCGCTTCATTGGCGAACCGCTGACTCGCATCGCCGAGGATCATCTTCGAATTCTGCGGTTTTTCCGTTTCCATGCGCGGTTCGGGAAAGGCGCGCCCGATGCTGCCGCGCTCGCGAGCTGTGCTGATCGGGCCAACGATCTGATGGCCCTTTCGCGCGAACGGATCGCCGATGAGTTGCTCAAGCTCCTGGGCTTGGCCGATCCAGGCGATACGGTCGCGCTGATGGTCGCGCACCAGATTTTCCGCCCCGTGCTGCCGGAGGTGGATGGCGAAGCGCCTGGACGGATCAGAGCGGTGGTCATGGCGGAGAACGCTGCCGGGATCGCGCCCAATGCGTTGCGCCGTCTTGCCGCTTTGCTCCCGCCCGACCCGTCAATCCAGGTCGCGGTCGCAACGCGGCTCAAACTCTCCGGTGCGGCGCGCAAGCGGCTCGGCGCGGTGATCGGACCCGCCAAAGCGGACCGGGCGCATGAGCTGGCTTATCGCCTGGGCCGCGATGTGGCGATCGATCGCCTGTTGTTGACGGGATATCCGGACGCCGCGCGCGAGGTGATCGGCTGGGAAATACCGCGCCTGCCGCTCAGCGGCGGTGCGCTGGTGCAAAGAGGATTGCGGGAAGGACCGGTCGTCGCCGCCACGCTGCAGGCGATCGAAGCGCAATGGATCGCGGAAGGCTTTCCCGATGTCGCGCGCGTTGAGCAGATCGCCGACCGAAAGGTCAGCTCGGCTCTGACGGGTTGAAACGCTTGCAATAAGCGAATGCCGCATCCGGACTGAGCGGGCGCGAATAATAATAGCCTTGGCCATAAGAACAGCCGAGCGCGGCCAGCGTCTGGGCCAGTTCGGCCGTCTCGACGCCTTCCGCCGTGGTGTGCATGCCAAGCGCGCTGGCAAGGCTCAGGATCGCGCGCACGATGGCGACCGAATCCCGATCGCCAAGCATGCCGGACACGAAGCTGCGATCAATCTTCAACACATCGATCGGCAATTTCTGGAGATAGGCGAGCGAGGAATAGCCCGTACCGAAATCGTCCATCGCGATGGTGGCGTCGAGCGCCTTCAGCCGGTTGAGCAAGCGTCCCGAGCGCTCCGGATCAGCGATGATCGCGCTTTCCGTCAACTCCAGCATGAGCCGGCTGCCATGCATCGCGCTGTTTTCGAGCGCCGCGCGCGCAACTTCCGCGATATCGTCCCGCAC
Source organism: uncultured Sphingomonadaceae bacterium (assembly GCA_964383565.1). Lineage (GTDB taxonomy): Bacteria > Pseudomonadota > Alphaproteobacteria > Sphingomonadales > Sphingomonadaceae > CANJQJ01. The sequence goes on along the minus strand of CAYLIK010000025.1, from coordinate 9,563 downwards.
AAGCTGGACAGCGGACACGTTGACCCCGACATAGATTGGCAGGACGCTGCCATAGGCCTTGTCCCATCTGCCAAGCGTTTCCATCGCCTCGTTCAGCGCCCAGCGGCCTAGCGGCACGATCAAGCCGGATTCCTCGGCGACCGAAACGAAATCGGTCGGCGATATCGCGCCATGCTCCGGATGGTTCCACCGCGCCAGCGCCTCGAAGCCGGCCAGGCGATCGGCCTGCAGATCGATGAGCGGCTGGAACGCAAGCGTTAGATCGCCATTCTCGATCGCCCGCCGCAGTTCGGTTTCCATGCTGAAGCGGCGCCGCGCCACGGCGATTTCGCCTTGCTGGTAGATTTCGACGCGGCCCGAGAGCTTGGCTCGCTTGAGCGCTACCTGCGCATTGCGCACCAGATCTTCCGACATGGTGACGGTTTCGCTCATCATCGCGCAACCGATCGCGCAATCGATTCTTATTTCCAGCTCAGACAGGCGGAACGGCGTTAGCAACGCGGCATGGATGCGGCGCGACGCCTGAAGGGCGTCGTCCGCCCCCTCGTTCAGCTTGAGCAGGATCCCGAACTCATCGCCCGCGAGCCGCGCAAGCACGTCGCCGCCACGCAATGCCGACACCAGCCGGCGCGCAACGGTGATGATGAGTTCGTCGCCCGCAAGCGATCCCATCGATTCATTGACCCGGCTGAAGCGGGTGAGATCCACAATCAGGATAGCGAAGCTCTGGTGATCCCCGGCTTCGATGGCCGAATCCACCGCCTCGATGAACGCCGTCCGATTTGGCAGGCCGGTAAGGCTGTCGCGCAGCATCTCGGCACGCAGCGAACGCTCGGCTTCCACTGCGGAGGTGCGATCGATCAGAGTCACCAGGACGAGATCATCGTTGAGATCGCCCATGTGCGACAGCGAGACATGGTAGTGACGGCTGCCGATGCCATCGCCCTGGATCCATTCGAACCGATGCATCCGTTCGGCTGAACTGCAGAAGCCATCAAACTTTTGACGCAGCTTCGGTTCGGAAAACAGTCCCTCGGAAAAAACGCCCCGATCCGAAACCCTCATGTCCTGCAGCAGGATTTGAAAAGCCGCGTTGGCGGCCGCAAATGCCGGACTCTTGGCGCGCTGGAAAAGCGCCGCAGGGACAGGCAGCGCGTCAAGAAAAGCCTGGGATGGGCCAGCGGCGCGCGTTGATCCAGTCGACGCACGCGCGTCGCTTTCGTCCTTTACAACGACTATGTTCGCCGGGCGCGCCAAAGACATGATGCCCCCCTACACCATGATCCGTTAACGCTTGATTGAACTTAGAATTTTGGTTCGCAGGCGGTTTGATTTACATCATCCCGCACGGCCGCGTTCAGCTATGGAAGCGGTTGTTCCTGGGGAACCCGTTGGGCGGCATCCGGCCCGCGGCTCCTCTGGCGGCGCGCCAACCGGTGAGGTCGCTTTCCGTCCTCGTGCGACCGCCTTCACCGCCCATCGGCCAGCTCAAACCCTCTTCGTAACGGAAGGCTATGGCGTCGGAGAGCCCGCCGTCGCGATAACGCTGGAGCTGGACCCCCTGCCCCCGCGTCATTTCCGGCAGCTCGCTCAGGGGGAAAACAAGCAATTTGCGGTTGTCGCCAACCACCGCGACATAATCGGCCCCGGCCATGATCGGCGTTATGACGCGCAGCTTTGCTCCGGGTTTCAGATTGACCACCTGTCGGCCCTTGCGGGTCTCGGCGATCACTTCGGACGCAGCCGCGACGAAACCTCGCCCGTCCGACGATCCGAGCAACAGCTTCTGCCCTTTCACGGCTGGCAGCAGCGCGATCAGCTGGGCTTCGCCTTCGATATCGACCATCAGCCGCACCGGCTCGCCAAAGCCGCGCCCGCCCGGCAGCTTGTCGGCGGCCAGCGTGTAGAAACGGCCATTGTCGGCCACCAGCAACAGCTTATCTGTGGTCTGAGCATGAAAGGCGAAGGCGGGGCCGTCCCCTTCCTTGAACTTGGCGGCGTCGGCGTCAGCCAGCGCGGCGTGGCCCTTCATCGCCCTGATCCAGCCGCGCTGCGACAGGATGACGGTGATCGGCTCGCGCTCGATCATCGCCTCGAGCGGGATTTCTCGGGCAAGCGCCGTTTCCTCGATCGTCGTGCGGCGGCGGCCAAGCGCAGTCTCGGGCGCATAACGCTCGCGCAACTTGGCGAGATCCTTCTTGAGGCGAGTCCGCTGGCGCGCCGGGCTGTCGATGAGCTGGATGAGTTCGGCGCGCTCCTTGTCGAGCGTATCGCGCTCGCGCTTCAGCTCCATCTCCTCAAGCTTGCGCAACGACCGCAGGCGCATGTTGAGGATCGCCTCGGCCTGCCGGTCGGTCAGCGCGAACTCAGCCATCATCACCGGCTTGGGCTCGTCTTCCTCGCGAATGATCTGGATCACCCGATCAAGGTTGAGATAGGCGATGATATAGCCGTCGAGCAGCTCGATCCGGTCATCGATCTTGGCGAGGCGATGCTGCGATCGGCGGACCAGCACGATGAATTGATGCTCGAGCCACGCGACGAGCACTTCCTTGAGGCTCATCACGCGCGGGGTGCGGTTGGCGTCCAGCACGTTGAGATTGAGCGATATCCGCACTTCTAGCTCGGTCAGCCGGAACAGGCTGTCCATCAGCACCTGCGGCTCGACCGATCGGCTGCGCGGCTCGATCACGATGCGGATTTCCTCATCCGATTCATCGCGCACATCAGCGAGGATCGGCAGCTTCTTCTCGGAGATCAGCGCCGCGATCTGCTCGATCAGCTTGGATTTCGGAACCTGATAGGGAATCTCGCTGATTACCGCGACCCAGGTGCCGCGCCCCTGATCCTCGATCGCCCAACGCGCCCGCACGCGGAACGCGCCGCGCCCGGTGGCATAGGCTTCGGCGATCGCGGCGGGGCTGTCGCCAACGATACCGCCGGTCGGGAAATCCGGCCCCTTCACGAACTGCATGAGTTCGGCCGGCTCGCAGTGCGGCTGATCGATCAGAAAGATTGCGGCGTCGATCAGTTCGGCGGCGTTGTGCGGCGGGATCGAGGTCGCCATGCCCACCGCGATGCCCGAAGCGCCATTGGCCAGCAGGTTCGGAAAGAGGCCGGGAAAGACCTCAGGCTCTTCTTCCTCGCCGTTATAAGTGGGCCGATAGTCGACCGCGCCTTCGTCGAGCCCGGCCATGAGTTCGCCGGCGGCGGCGGTGAGGCGCGCCTCGGTGTACCGCATCGCTGCGGCATTATCGCCGTCGACATTGCCGAAATTGCCCTGCCCGTCGACCAGCGGGTAGCGCAGCGAGAATGTCTGCGCGAGGCGGACCATCGCATCATAGACCGACTGATCGCCATGCGGATGATATTTGCCGATGACGTCGCCGACGACGCGAGCGCATTTCTTGTAGCCGCTCGCCGGATCGAGCCGGAGCAGCCGCATCGCCCATAAAAGGCGACGGTGGACTGGCTTCAGACCATCGCGGACATCGGGCAGCGATCGCGCCGTGATCGTCGACAAAGCGTAAACGAGATAACGCTGCGAGAGGGCGTCATCGAAGGGTGATTCGGTGATTGAGGGCGGCAGATCGGCGAGTTCACTCATGGCGGGCCGATAGCAGGCGATGGCCCGGTGCGCGAGTACCCTTCAGGGCCGCGACCATGTTAACCAGCGAGACCAAGCATTTCGCTTGCTTTTGGAAACGGCCGTTAATGTTACGCTGCCGTTAGGGTAAATGAAAATATTAACCCTGGTCGCCATTTTGCGGATAAAAATCGCTTAACCGCGTCGCGCAGCACTCTCTGAAAGAAGCAATTCTAGATTTCGACCCATTGCAAAACGCAATGAGGTGTAGAGTTGCTTAGCGTATTTAACGGCACCCGCCGGAATCTTAAAGCGATGGGCGCGATTATTCTCGCCTGCGCGATGCCGCTGATGCAGGGCAACATCGATCGCGTCGGCAATTTCGAACAGCGGACGCTGGCGTCTCACAATCGCGAGCGTGCGGCGATGGGCATCCCCTCGCTGCGCTGGGACGAGGATCTGGCGGCCGACGCAGCTTTGTGGGCCGAACACCTCACCAGCAAGGGTTATCTGGAGCATTCCCCCAGCGATCCAAACGATTGGGATCCCCAGGGCGAGAATCTCTGGGCCGGCACCGTCGGGCATTATAGCGCGGAATCGATGGTCGGCCTGTGGATCGCCGAGAAGAAGAATTTCAAGCCGGGCGTCTTCCCCGCGAACAGCCGCACCGGCAATCTCGAGGATGTCGGGCACTATACGCAGCTGATGTGGCGCTCATCGGGCAAGGTCGGTTGCGCGCTGGCGCAGGGCCGCAGGGACGAATTCATGGTTTGCCGCTACAGCGAAGGCGGCAACGTGATGGGAGAGCGGCCCTTCTGAGGTCAGCCTGAAACGCCAGCACCGGCCCGCTCTCAAGAGCGGACCGGTACTGGCAATCCATCATTCAATTGAAAGCGGGCTCAGGCCTGCTTCTTGAGTTCCTCGACGCGGTCGAGCAATTCTTCCTCTTCCTCGGTCGGCCGCTTACGCGCCATGCGCACCGCGCCGCCCAGAAGGGTGAAGCCGACGATCATCTGCATCCAGGTCTGCGGCTCAGGCACGGCGCCGAATGTCGGCGGGGCGCCGGGAAGTTCCTTGCCACCGGGGCCGCCAACCGTCACCGGGCGGGAAATCACCGTGCCCGGAACATCTCCACCGCCGGGAAACCCTGCATAGGGGGTGCTGCCATCCTCAATGAACCCTGCCGACAGCGGCGTCGCGCCGATCGTCGTGCACGGCGCAATCGCCGCCGCGGGGACAACCCCACGCTCACGGGTTTTGGGAAGCGCATATTCGCTCGGCGCGGTTGCCTTGTGCACCGCATTCCTGACCTTGGGCACGGACATCGTGAGCGTGCCAGCTCCGACGACCGGGCAAACGCAAGCGGTTATCAGCCGTGCGGTCTTGGAAGCAACAAACGACGAAAGCATCTTGGTTCCCCTTATGGCGGCCTTCGAATGGCTAAGTCTTAACTCATCTCAACGTAGTTTACGAACGCCTTAACTACCTTTTCTACTTACACACGTTAAAAAAGAGTTAAGAACCTTCCCTATCCGGCGATTTACCTAGGACTAACGATAGGCACCCCATATTTAATCCGCTGAGCGCGACAAATTTGCATCATCGGCTTGCCGCATGTTTCTCCGTCAAAGCGCCACACCGCGATAAAGTTCCATAGTTCAGTACCTTAACCAATTGCGGTCAATGCAGCGCAATGAACGCCCTTTCCTACCGCAACGCGCTCGGCTATGGCATTTGGAACGCCCCGGTTGCCCGTCGTCATGACGCCGCGTCCGGGGCGCGATGTTTTTTTGGGTGACGAAAGGCCTGCCATATGTCCCGCCGCCGCCAGATCTACGAAGGCAAGGCCAAGATCCTGTATGAGGGTCCAGAGCCTGGCACGCTGATCCAGTATTTCAAGGACGACGCGACCGCGTTCAACGCTCAGAAAAAGGGCACGATCAGCGGCAAGGGCGTGCTCAACAATCGGATTTCCGAGCATATTTTCACGTTGCTCGGCCATATCGGCATACCGACACACTTCATACGCCGTCTCAATATGCGCGAGCAACTCATTCGCCAGGTTGAGATCATCCCGATCGAGGTCGTGATCCGCAACGTCGCCGCAGGATCGCTGGTCAAGCGGCTGGGCATTGAACAGGGCACGCAGCTGCCGCGCACGATCATCGAATATTATTACAAGGACGACGCGCTCGGCGACCCGCTGGTCTCCGAAGAGCATATCGCCTGCTTCGGCTGGGCGAGCCAGGAGGAGATGCACGACATCGCCGACATGGCGATCCGCGTGAACGATTTCATGTCTGGCATGTTCGCGGCGATCGGCATCCGACTGGTCGACTTCAAGCTGGAGTTCGGCCGGATTTGGGAAAACGACTTTGCGCGCGTCATCCTGGCCGATGAGATCAGCCCCGACGGATGCAGGCTGTGGGACATGGTCAGCGGCGAGAAACTCGACAAGGATCGCTTCCGGCTCGATCTTGGCGGCGAGGTCGAGGCCTATCAGGAGATTGCGCGCCGTCTCGGCCTGCTTCCCGAAGGCGCGGACACGACCGTCCTCGATCTCGACAAGCATCGCAAGAGCCGCGGGAAATAGACTTCCCGCGACGCGCTTTTAGAAGCCGTTAACCAATCCGGGTCCATAACCGCGGCGAATTAGCGTTTCGCCGAAGGACCAGGACCCATGCGTAAGCCACTTCTGCTCGTAAGCCTCACCACGCTCGCCGCATGCGGCGGCGGAGGCCCGCAGACCGCCGGAGGAACCGCCGTCGTTGGCGGCGGCACGGGCACGAGCAATAACAGCTCCAGCAGCCACACCTTCGAGAACCCGACGGAAAAAAAGACCTATTCCGCAATCGGCGGCGTCCAGCACTTTGAATATAGCACGGACGATCGGAACATACAGGGCCAGTATGGCGAGCTTTACGCAGGCAACGCCTCCACCGCACGAAACAGCGGCATCACCATTTCCTATGACCCGCGCGACGCGATTTTCGAGCTGACGATTGCGGATACGGCAGCAGGGGTGAGCCAGGACATCCGTTTTCAGGATCCGCTGCACCGTACCGCTTTTGGCGGCTTGCGGAATCCGCAGAGCGGAACACCGGACATCACGGGCAAGGCCATCCAGTATCTGGAAGTTGGAAGCGCATCGGGTACATACGGCCAGGCCGAGTACCGGAGCGACGGTTCAACCTTCTTCTACCAGAAGCCGGGCACCTCGACCAAATATGTGACCTTCGCGGGTTATGTGCGGAACCAGCTTTCGATCGCCGAAGTGACCGATCCGAACAACGTCAAATATCTGCAATACAACTACAATCTGGATCGCGCCGCTTTCGTGTTCGGCGAACGGACGGACAATGGCGCCGTGCCCAGGACCGGCACCGCCACCTACACGGGCGACATGCTGGCAACGATGATCTACAACCCACTATTTGACACGCAGGCCGACGCCCCGACCTATTATCAGTGGATCAATGGCACGGCGACCACGAACATCGATTTCGGGGCAAACAGCTTCACTCAGTCGCTGACCGGCACCGTCACCGCGCCCGGTTTGGACGCTTTTACGAGCGGAACCCACGTCCTCAATGCCGGCGCCACTTTCGCTGCAGCAGGCCATGGCACGATCGATCTCGTCGGCAAGGGCGGCTTCACCGGTCAAATGGACTCGGCCAGCTTCACGCAGGGGACCAACATGCCCGTCACGATCGCCGGTTCAAGCATCGATGGCGCTTTCTATGGGCCGGCCGCGCAGGAAGTCGGCGGCGGCTTCCGCGTCGTGGGCGCTGTTCCCGATCAGCGCGTCGACATCCTCGGAACCTTCGTCGGCAAGAAGTGATCGCCAGCTAGCTCCAGGCCATGCGTTCCGCATCATCTTTCATCCGCCGCGCCCTGATCGCGTTGGCGGCGACGACGCTGGTCGGCCTGTCGCCCGTGCCAGACAGCGCGACGCTCAAGGACTGCGCCAACGGCACCTGCACCATGCGAATGACCGCGCCGCAGTTGCTCGCCGCGGCTGAACAGGCCGTGCTCACGCAACGCTATGACGAAGCGCGGCCCATGCTGGCGGCGCTCTCCAATACGCCCGAGCTGACGATGGAACGCCATTTCCTGCAAGGATATATGGCGGCGCAGACCAACGAACTCAAAACCGCCGAATCCGAATTCCGCGCAGTTCTCCGCGACAGGCCGGACATGACCCGCGCCCGGCTCGAACTCGCCAGCGTGCTGATGCGCCGTGGCAAGGAAGCCGCCGCCGATCATCATTACCGGCTCGCCGAAGAAGACGCCGATCTCCCGCCCGAAGTCGAGCAGACCATCCGTCAGGTGCGCGGCTTTATCCGCAGCAAACGCAACTGGACCTTCAACGTCACCGTCGGCCTCGCGCCTGACAGCAATATCAACAGTGCGACCGATGCGCAGAGCGTGGCGATCTTCGGCATGCCTTTCACGCTTAGCCCCGATGCGCGCCGCAAATCAGGCGTCGGGCAGACGGTGGGCGCCAACGGCAGCGTCCGTCTGCGGCTCAAGGACGGGCTTGCCATGGTGGTCGACGCCAACGGGCAGTTCACCAACCAGCGCGGCAGCGACGCCGACGATCTCTCAGCCTTGATCGCGGCCGGGCCGGAACTCACCATGAAGAATGGCGGACGCATCGCGATCCAGGCGGTTGGCTACACGCGCTCTTTCGGCGGCAAGGTGGCTCAGCAAGGACCGGGTGTTCGCATGACCTATCAGCAGGATCTTTCGCAGGGGCAGCGGATCAGCACGCTGTTCGATGTCCGAAAGATCAATTCACACTATTCGCCGGCCTTCGAAGGCACGACTTATGCAGCCTATCTTACCTATGAGCGCGTCCTTCGCCGCTCGATGGTCGCTTCGGCAACCATATATGGGCGGCGCGACGATCTTCGCTCGGCCGCCTATTCGAATACCGAGCTTGGCATGAATTTCGGCCTTGGCGGCGAACTGCCCAAAGGCATCAATGCCGGCATTTCGGCGGGTATCTCTCGCGCATTGTTCGACGATCCACTCATCGCCTTCGACCCCGATTCCCGCAAGGATTGGCGGTTCAGCGGGCGTGCAAACGTCGGCTTGCGTTCGATCCGGGTGCTCGGTTTCTCGCCTTCGGTGACCTATACCTTCACCAAGACCTCCACCAATGTGCCGCTTTACCGCAACGAACGGCATCGCGTGGAATTCACCCTCGCCCGCTATTTCTGAACGGCCCGCGCCTCGCGCGCGAGCAGTCTTTCCTTGCGGTCCAATCCATAGGCGTAGCCGCCGAGACTGCCATCGGCCCGCTTGGCGCGATGGCATGGGATCAGCACCGCGACAGGGTTTGCCCCGCAGGCTGAGCCCACGGCCCTGACCGCCGCGGCACTACCGGCACGTGCGGCCAGCGCCGCGTAACTCACCGTTTCCCCCGGCGGAATGCGCGAAAGTTCCTGCCACACCGCTTCCTGAAACGCGGTGCCCTGCACGTCGAGTGGAAGGCCGGGCATGCTTCCCGGCCGCTCTACTGCCGCCACGGAGCCTTCGATCAAATCGCGCATGGCGTCACCACCCGGAACGATGTCAGCCTTGGGGAATCGTGCTCGCAGGTCCTTCTCCCCTTCCTCGAAGGACAGGCGGCAGATCCCCTTCCCCGTCGCGGCCACCAACATCTCGCCCAGCGAGGTCTGAACGGTCGCCCAGCGGATCATCGTCCCCTCCCCGCCCTTGCGCCAGACGCTGGGCGCCATGCCAAGCCGCTGCCCCGTCTCGGCATAGAATCGGCTAGGCCCCGAATAGCCCGCCTCATAGACTGCCGATGTCACGCTCTGCTCGCTGTCAAGCGCGGCCTCGGCTCGCTTGCGGCGAAGCGCGCGGCCATATTCTGCGGGAGTCATGCCGGTCGCCCGTTTGAACAGCCGGTGGAAATGATGTGGCGCATAGCCCGCCACTGCGGCGATCTCTTCCAGGGCAGGAATGG